>JAWBNY010000019.1:0-11345 GCA_038826985.1 Bathyarchaeia archaeon
ATAACGTCAAAAGAAGTGCCACCTATCGTAAGGAAGCCTGTCATTGCATCTGCAACAGGATGGGCTCTTAGCGGTTGGAGAAAGGAAGAGCCTATAGCGTTCCCATTGAGTTGCCACGCGGATTTTGCACAGCTGATGCAGTACGTTGAGACAGTAAATCCTAAGGCAGTTCTCACATTACATGGTTTCAGCGAGGAATTTGCTAGACAAGTAAGAAAAAGGCTTGGGATAGAAGCTAGGCCTGTACCGCCATTTTGCCAGAAAGCCCTTCAAGAATACATTGAGTAGGCTGTCAAATTACATCTATAGAAAGAGGTTAGCCATTAAGACAGTAACAATAAGAGCGAAGACCATTATTATTACTAGTTCAGGTCTCACTTTTACAACACTACTTGTTTTCTCGCCCCAGAAGCTCAGCAAACCAGCAGATGCTGCTGGTCCATAACCTTCACGTGAACGTTTCTTTCGCCTACTCAAATATATTCCAAGTTAAACTAACCAGAAGGAGGGTATATATGTTTCTATACAATTCGGGAACCGACAGGTGCGGATGGGTCTACTGTTAACCATAGGGGTTTGTCTGTGTTAGTTGCAAGAAGCATACCTTCAGAGGCAATTCCAGCTACAGTTCGTGGTTCGAGATTTACGATAGCAATAAACTTCTTTCCAATGAAGTCCTGAGGTCTATAGAACTGGGCTCCACCTGCAACGATAGTCTTCTTTACACCGCCACCTATATCTACCTCAAGTCTCAAAATCTTTGTCTTACCGGGAACAGGGTCTGCACTCATAACCTGCACCACACGCATATCCATTTTCTTGAAGTCTTCGTAAGAGACTAAGGACATTCTGCATTCCCCTGCCCAGTCAAGACATGTAATAACCCTAAAAGGTTATTGGATGTCGCGAAGTGGAAAAGACCATAGAACCAATATAGCCAGATCATATAGAGCGCAAAAATCTTAACTGTTACATGAAATCGGCGAGTTTCACCTGCTTTCCTTTAGCTAGAGTTACCGTAACCTTGCTTACAGTCGATTCTCCATTCTTCCCAAACAGGCATTCGACCTCATTTTGGAGTAAACCTACTCTCTGAGAATAGTATACATCAAGGTCGTATTTCTTAACGATGCTCTGAGCTAAACCAAGATATTTTTCGACACCTTTTCTATGTACAGTCAGCTGTAGCTGGCCTCCACATTGCCAACAACTACCAGAGAGGGGTACTCTTCTGTACTTCGTGTTGCATTTTTTACATCTTAGCTTCTGGCCTACATACGCTCTTAGGTTTCCCATTATGTCTTGAATTAGATGCGTGACAAGAACTCTCCTAGCAACCTCCTTCGAATCAACTGCCCTTATCATTTCAGCCAGCCTCAGTTGGGCCGCTAGTTTGTTCGCCATACTACCTAGCCCCATGTAGGAGCTCACAAGGTTGCCCTCATTTATATCAAAGGTCAGATGCGTGAAACGATACCTCTCAAACTGGCTAGGTGTTCCAAGCCTGCTTTGAATAGTATCAATAATACTGCAGACAAGTTTTGGATCCTCTCGATTTAGGGTTTTTTCATAAAACTCACGTGGGTAGATCTCCGCTACATCCATGTTCTGGGCCTCATCTACTTCGAATGGGTCGACTGTAGAGATGATTAACAGCGGTGCATCCATCATTCCTCCTATTTGCGCTGGAAGATAAGATTTTGAGAAGTTCAGTAGAACATCCAACAAAAGCATAAGGGAGTCCTCATCACCATCGCAATCACGCCTCTTGATATTGTGCCAAAGCGGATGCGCATAACACACGTTAGCTTTTGAAAAACCTATTATACGTCCTACAACTGCTGCAGATGTATGAGGTGCAAACCCAAGCACCAGATGACCTATCAAGTCTTCAATAGACTTAGCATTATAAAACGGAGGCAAATGGTACAATTTCTCCAACAATTCATCAACGAACCGCGATACTGATAGGAAATGTTCTGCTGCAGCATATGGTAATATAACGTCTTGAACTTTTAACTCACACATCTGCATTGGGTCAGCAAGCTCGTAGCCATACATATCGTGTGTGTATCCAAGTGTATAGAGCTTTTCGACAGATACCCCAATTTCATTCGGTATAAAATGTGTCAAGGGTGCGTTTGTAGCGTCAAATCGAATAGTTCCATCTTTAAAGACAGAAACACCATGTTTCGCCCTTAAAAGACCCTTCTCAATAAGCTCTGGCACTTTACATGTACTTGTCAACCCTCTTACGCCTTTTACCTCATCAACTTTAGGATGGCCCACACGCTCCATAGCCATGGAGAGTTCTCCTCGCATATCAATCTCGAAAGAGGACCAACCTAACACGGGCACACCGCATACAGGACAAACCGCCTCGTTCGTCGTACGGGAACACCGTGGGCAAATATTTTCTTGGGCAGTTTGAGAATTACAAACAGGACAGATCCGCTTGTATGTTAATTGGCCACATTGCTGACATTTCCTTCTGTTGACCTCGACCCGTACTATACCTTCTTGCGAAGCTAGAATTATACTTCTATGGCTCCCACCGGCAAGCCCGACTGGAAACAGGGTATGTACAGGAGGCGACATCTCTCTTTTCCTGGCTTTCTCCGGCCGCCCCATGCGTGCCCCGACTGTGGACAAGTACTTCTCCTTGACTATGATATTAGAGAGAAGACGAATGTAGTCCAGTATTTTCTGTTCATTCGGAAGACCCATGTCTCGACGGTCTGGTCGAAGAAGACTTTTCAGAATGTACCCATCCTCACCGAATATTATATGAGCTCCCTGTATTTCATATGGGATGCATAGCCTATCCAATATGTCTGTCAACTGCTGAGTGAGATTGAGCATAAACGGCTCAGAACTAGCAGTTACATTCTGCTCAAAAGCTCTAATGCACTCGTCTCTAAGGAGTTTTATTTCCTCCAAGCTAATATCTTGCCAAGCATATGAAAAACGTGGATGGAGAGGTAACCCAAGTTTCACAGAGAGGGAAATAGCCTCAGTAGCTGTTGGCTTACAAGTTAGTGGACTATGCAACAACGCTTGGATGCGAGATTCCTCAATTTCTAGGGAATGTGCTGCTGACTTAACCGAACCGCCATATAATACTTTAATACTATTAGCCAGATCTAAAGCCCACCATTCCTCAGTGTAGCCGGCTGGAACAAGCGGCTTATTGTTCTCAAGAAATTCACCGAAAGCAACCAATAGGTCACCAAGAAACAATATTTTCACTACCTTGTCCCTAATACTGAGGGCTTCCTCATACGATTCGACCCTTCTGACCGCGCCGTCTAGGAGCTTAACAATCGGACCTTCTAAAGTGTCAACAGGTACCACTATCCCGCCTTTTCCAGGCCCATCTATGCGGATTTGGGTTCCAGATGCCAAGAATCCATGAAGAATCGCCATTGTAGCAGGATGTAAACCAAGCGCTGCCAGTCCAGTGTTCCTTGAGCGACCATACCGTAGGCGAAAGCCACCCGGTCTACCAGGGAAGGAGAAGATCGGGCGTCCTGCAATAACGTCCTCCATATGGCTTGCAGGCATGTTCTGTGATTCTCTTGTATCTTGTCTTAGCTGACTTAGCCACTCCCATCCCTGTATTCTGTTCTCCTCAACGATTTTTAGTACCTTCTGAGCTCTGCCCACGACTCCATCATTAACAACTCTGAGACAGCCTCCCCGGATTCTGTTTGTCTCAATTCTTGGTAAATTCCTATAAGAAGAGACCTCCACAGGATCTGTTTCGGTACCGGTTGGCTCAACAGGTAGGTTTTGAAGCACAAACTCTAAGTCTTTATCCGACACGTGATATTGGAAGCGTGTGACCTCACGTTCACATAGACGAACCTCCTCTATAAAACGCTTAATCTCATCTCGTGTAGGTTTATAACGACCCCAGCCAATTATGCGGCGTACATAGTCTCCCACAACGAGAGTTAATGCCTGTTCCGTACCCCCCGCAGAACGCATAGGTCCTGCATAATATATTGCAAGATAGTTCGAACCATCAAGGTTCTGCTTCTTGCGTACTCGTGCTATTCCTTGTATAGGCGCAGCAGTTATTCCACCAGTCATGATTGCTAGCGCCGTTCTAATAGCCTGCTCAGCAGCGGTTTCAGGCTCAGTATGTCCATACTTGGCATAAAGAATATCAGATGCAACCACGAAAGCCATTTCGTACTTATCCTTCTTTAGTGAGATTAGCTCTTTAATCCGAGAAGCCACACCTTTCGGGCCTACTAGTCCTTCAACCATCCCGGCCAAGTCACTAACTAAGCAAGGCTCCGGCTCCAATGCAGGATCCAGTCCTATAGATCGTGCTTTTTGTGCAACCTCATAGACGGACTCTAGCTGCCTCTGAATACAGCTCATATATGCTTCAAATTCAGGTGAGGCTTCAACCCGTTTGCTCCTCGACAAGAAGTATCAGCCCCCGTCTGGCATTGCGAAGTTACATTTGAAGAGAATGCATCTTGTTGATCCGACTAAGCTTTCGTTTACCTTCTTGCCTTATACGCTCTATAATGGCAGCTACTAATTCGCCGGTCGCATCCTCTTCACAAATGGTACCCGTAACTACTATAGATGCACCTGAGTTAACGAGAGCTGCGGCGTCTTCGGGCTTTTTTATACCTCCTCCGACAATAATTGGGATATCTACATTCTTTTTGACTGCTTCAACCATTCTTGTTGATACTGGAACCTTCGCCCTAGACCCTGCCTCAAGATACACAAAGCGCATCCCAAGATATTGTGCAGCCAAAGCATATAGACTTGCAACTTCCGGCTTGTCAGGTGGAATCGAGTGGGCCTCCCCAATAAAAGCTGCAGTGCTACTCTCACCCACGATTATATATCCTAAAGGAATAGCCTCTAACTTGTATCGACGAATGATTGGTGCTCCAAGTGCTTGGAAACCAGTGATGAAAAGTGGATTATGTGAATTAAGAAGAGACATAAACCAAACAGCATCGGCATATCGGCTAATGGAACTCACAGAGTTTGGAAACAGTATAACTGGTATATTGACGCTAGCCTTCACCGATTTCACTACACGATCGAGTTGCGATGTTGAAGCGAGGGTTGAGCCTCCAACCATAATTGCTGTGGTTCCAAATTGAACTAAGTTCTTAGCAATCCGTGACGCCGATCTTGCTGTGACCTCCTCTGGATCTATAAGCGATAGATGGATGGCACCCTCGTCTCTGATTCTCTGAATCAACGCTTCTTCAACTTTACCCAAATTCATCACCTAGAAGAGTAGAATCTGTCTGAAAATTTACAATATGCGTCAATAGCTTCCTCCGCCCTTCCGATGGAAACCTCGTCCTGTAGCTCGCAGTCACGATTTCCACATTTAACAAGGGCACGAGAATTTTTCCTGTCCATAAAAATTTGAACAGATTGTTCTCCGCATTTTGGACATAAAAATATTGACGGAAGCTTTTTTCTGTATACTTTTACTGTCTTTCTTTTTCTTCTTCCCAACGCCTGAAACCAGCCTTATAAACAGCAATACTTCCGTACCTATTTGCTTTGTGAATAAAATAGCCCAATTTATGCCGAACCTCGCCAGTACAAAACATAGAAATGGACGGATACAAAACAGTATCCGAATATGGTGAAATAGAATGAGTAAGAAAATAGAAGACGAAGAACTTCGTAAATTCCTAGAAAAGACATATTCAGACTCAATATTTAATTTATTAATTAAAAATAGTTTCTTTACAAAAATCCAGCTAGAAGCTCTCTTGATTGACCATGCATCACAAGGACTCCTCCAAACTAAAATGAACAGCCAAACTAAAATCTCCTATAGAATAATTTCTTCTGGAAGAACGAGAGGGTCCTATAATAGAACACTTAGAATTGCTAGGAAAAAGCTTGAAAAATTATTCAATTCACTTACACTTATAGGTTATATTGGATTAATACAAAACGAAGATTTTGAAAAATTATTTAAATTAGCAGAAAATCTAAAGGCAAGGCGTACAGAGGCTAATAGTGAAGGGTTTGAATAAAGCCTAAGACCCAAAAATATAAAATTTGGTGATATCACGCATCACCAAATTAAACAAAAATAAGCTCTAACGGTGATTTATGTGACATCACAGGACTTAATCACGCATGGGAGTCCCAAGAAGACCAAAACATAGAACCGCCCTACTTGCTTTATCAGTGTGAATACAATACGACATTCAGATAATTATAATTTAATTAATCTGATACCTGAAACAGAATCACAGACACATCACTCGTGATGCATCGGACTCCTGCGAGGCAGCAAAGTGACGTTACATGATGTATCACAGAAAAGTTTATGTGATATCACAACACTATAGAAAATATTCAAAATGAGCCATCCATTCATCCTGACTTCAGAAGATTTTCGACGGGCTCGTAAAGCAATGGGATTAACCCAGAGAGAATTGAGCAAAATGGCTGGAGTCAGCCAGTCCTTAATAGCGAGAATAGAGAACGGAACAGTTGACCCAAGACTATCAACTGCTAGAAAGATTATCCAAGCACTTTTTCCAAAACTAAACAAGATGAGTGCATCACAAGTTATGCATTCCCCAGTTATCACAGTGAATGCACAAGACACTGTACGCAGAGCTGTCGATATAATGAGGGAAAAAGGATACTCACAATTACCTGTGCTTATGGATGGACGCATTGTAGGAAGTGTAAGAGAGACCACGCTACTCGATAGAGTGGCAAAATCCGGCAATCCTACAGCAATTCTAAATGGATCCGTATATAATGTCATGGAAAAATCGCTACCCACTGTCCATGAAGATACATCGCTCGATGAAATAATCGATAAACTATCATCCGGTGAGCCTGCAATTTTGGTTACTAGAGATGGTTCAATATCAGGAATCATCACAAAGATAGACGTCATCTCAATGCACCTAAATCCAAGGTTAGGGTTACAGTGATGTCACAACCTGAATCTGTGATAGTAGCATACGCCATATTACTAATAGCAATCACAACCGGAATCACAGTTCTATATCACAAAAGGATCAGACTTGTTTCAAATGAATACTGGGAAGCGAAAACAATCATTGAGTCTATTGTGACAACCTTTAAGAAGAGATATGACAACTTAACACAGAAAAACACAGAACAGTCTATAAGGCTTGACCAACTCTTATGCCGAGTTGATGCCCTATCAGAAACCACACAAAATCTTCCAGCGGCTATAAACAAACTTGAAACAAAAGTAGAAACCTTGTCAAGACTTGGCGAAGACATGTCCAAAGACATAAAGTCTCTGAAATCTGAGCTTCAAATCATTAAGCAAAAAGGGGAAGAACAAACCCAAGTGTCCACACTAACAAAGATTGACTCGATTGAGCCCCAAAAAAAACAAGAGTCAAGAATCCACCCCCAGCTAACGCCGACGGAGGAGTATATAATCCGCCTACTTAGAACTGAGGGGCCGAAGACATCAAGACAAATCGAGGCTAAAATCAACAAGACTCGAGAACATACCGCTAGACTGATGAAGAAGCTATGGGAGCTAGGATATGTTGAACGTGAAACTCATAAGACCCCGTTTACCTATAGATTAGCGAATGGATTCACCAAAGTTGAGACGCATCAAGCCTAGGTGATGGATTCCTCCTCCTGTGGCGGATGAAGTCTTCTTCGATACTTTCTCATACCGAAGGGACCCATTCTAATCAAGACGTCTTGGTCTACTAATCTAGAAAGATACGTGGATACAGTACTCAGCCTCAGAGGCTCATCAAAAGTATCCTCATAGGCTATCATAGCATCTTGAGACGTGAACCATCCTGATGGGAACTTACGGTCTATAGCTAATTTCAGTTTCTCAAATTTAGTCATCTCTTGTAAATTTTTAGACGTTTTGCTCACGTCTTCATTACCAATAGTCTCAATGAAATCTATGAGCTGTGCTATATGCTCACGAGATAGATTGCCTTGTACAGTTATGGATATCTTCTCCCCCTTTCCGGAGTCTACTTGGATCTTCAATTTCCGTCTCGGCAATCGCAACCAGCTCTTCAAGATCTCTGCATTTAGAATTTAACAGTTTTTTTGTATTTCTGTGATCAGAATGAGATAATCCCTTCTATTACGGCATGATACCTAAGGATCTATACTTACTGAATAACAGCTCGCGATGTTGGAATCACTTTCGCCAATTAATAGAGTAGCGTCGATTGGAAATGGAGGGGTTAAATCTCTTCAACTAGAATTAAGCCCGATAATGGTATCAATTATTGAAAAGACTGAAATTTTCATTTTTCAGACAACGTATTTCACCACTATTCACAAACAGACCATACCCTCCCTCCTCTGTTTCAAGTGGAAGAAAACTGTCCTTTTGCTAACCCTCATAGTTTAAAGATTTGAAGTTAATGTACTGGTTTTTCATAGTTAGCGAATATATAATGGCTCGTATACTAACCCAGTGGAGAGTTGAACTTTGCTCACCTCACACATGAATATAATATAGGAGAGTTCCAATGGAAAACGTGGGGTGGGTTTGCATTCCAAGACTCTTAATAAGGATAACTTATGAGTCGAGTGGAAATTTATGGGCTGTGAAGAAAGCGATTCTGATGTTGTTGAGAGAGTTTTCGATAATTTTCTGAAGGGTCCAAAGATATTTATTAACAGGGATGCTTTAAGGCCAGATTTCATCCCTGACCGGTTTCCTCATAGAGAGGAGCAGCTTCGACGTGTGGCTGGCGTGGTTGCGCCTGTTTTGGCAGGAGAAAGAGGCTCAAATCTATTCGTGTATGGACAGACAGGAACAGGTAAGACTGCAGTAGTACGATTCGTATTGAGTAGGTTGGAAATACGAGCAAGATCAAAGATAAGAAACGCAAGTACTTGCTATATCAATTGTCGAGTTGCAGGTACGGAGTATAGGATACTGGCAAGCCTGGGTAAGGAGCTTGGAGTCAGCGTACCTTTCACAGGTCTTGCAACCACTGAGGTACTTTATAGGTTCCGCAAGAGCTTGGAGGAACAGAAATGTTTTCTTGTGGTTGCTCTCGACGAGGTGGACACTTTGGTTAAAGCCTATGGGGACGTATTACTGTATCATCTGACCCGAATCAACGAGGGTCTAAGAGGGGGTAGACTCTCTTTGATCGGGATATCTAATGACCTTCGGTTCAAGGAGAAGCTTGATCCGAGGGTATTAAGTAGCCTTAGCGAAGAAGAGTTGGTATTCAAACCGTATACGGCACCTGAGATACGCGATATATTACTTGATCGGGCTAAACTGGCTTTCGCTGAAGACGTACTTGAAGAATCAGCCCTAAACTTATGTGCTGCAGAGGCAGCAAGTGAACATGGAGATGCTAGACGAGCGTTGGATCTTCTGAGAGTTGCAGGTGAGGTTGCTGAGCGTGAAGGTAGTCGAAAGGTGTGCGATGTTCATGTGAGAGCTGCGGAGAAGAAAATTGAAGAGGATAGAGTATCTACTGTTCTTGGATCTATGCCTCTACACTCCAAACTAGTTTTGTGGAGTTCATGGCTGGCCTCGAGAGCGGGAATTGAGGTTGCAGCGACAGGTGACTTATACGAAGTTTATGTGGAGCTTTGTAAGGAATCTGGTGTTGAACCTTTAACTCAGAGAAGGATTAGTAGCCTCATAAACGAGTTGGATCTATTGGGTCTTGTTAATGCACGCATTGTAAGTCTTGGAAGATATGGTAGGACAAAGAGGATTAAGCTTGGGGTTGATAAGGCTCAGCTGTTAAAAGTCTACAGCGAAGACCCCTGGATTAATCCTCTTCTCAGCTATGTACCTAAATGTCTTTCAAAATCTTGAAGAGGCTTAAGGAGACGTCTACGCAAAGTTCATACGGGCTATAGAGAGATCTTTTAGATTAACCAGCATGGCAATTCCTGGAGTAGGCTCCACTCCAACACGTTCTTGGTAAGATGTCTGAGCCTGCCAACAGCCTGAGTTTATTAATAAAGTACCTCTATAGGCCTCGTTGCAGGCTACATGTACGTGCCCGCAATGTAGTATGTCTGGTGCCTTATCGATCACTAAGTCATCTGTGCCTGTTGCGATGATGGGTGTTCTTCCTCCATAGGTTGGCGCCAAGTGTCGTACCTTGAGTAATGTCCGCATAGCAATAGGTAGGGTGCCTCTAAGGGTTTGATAGGTTACCTCTGGTAAAGCGCCGATAATATCGTTAAGGCTTGAACCGTGATATACGAGGAATTCTATGCCATGTAACTTAACCCACGAGGGATTTGGTAAACTGATAATTTTTCTATACTTTGTGACTTCTTGAACAAATTTATCGGGTATTGGTGGTTGTGGGAGTGCTTGACTGGTGGCGTCATGGTTACCTGGTATAAGGATGATTTCGACATTTTCAGGTATCTTTGAAAGGAGTTTGCCTGCTACAGAGTACTGTTCTTCAACATCCTTTATGTCGAGTTCGGCCTCCTGCCTCGGATAGACTCCTATACCGTCTACCAGATCTCCCGCTATGACTAGGTACTTGACTTTCATGGCTATTTCACGCTCTCTTTCACCGTCTGTCTCCCCACGTAGCCACCGTATTAATCGGATAAATGACTCTTGTAGGAATTTGCTACTTCCAACATGGGTGTCAGATATGAGAACCGCATATACTTCTTCTTGCCCTTTTGCAAGCGGTCTCTCAGGTATATCTGGGGTTATGAAATCATTGGCCAGTATCAATCCCTCTTTCATTTTTGTAAGTTCAACACAGACTACTTGATCTAGAATCAGCGTCTGCGCCTTTTGGAAGGTCTCCTTGTTCCCTGAGGTTACGAGGATTGTTGCATGGGCACTTAGGTCTTCAATCTCGATGTACATTGCATTCTTTCTCGTTCTTTTTTCTGAAACAAACACAATTGCCTTCATCTTGCTTTTAGGGGGGGCCCGTAGAATGTTTGCTAAAGGCAAAGCATCTCGTGTATCGCTCCTCTCTTTAAGGATCTCAGACAGCTGTGAATATCTGTCTCTGAAATAAGCATGAAGGTCATCGATGCCTATGTTGCCTGTTCTAGCCTCCTTCGGAACCTTTACAATCTCCAGTTTTGTTGGGAACGGCTGAGTTTGAGCACACATACTTTGTGGAGGGCTAGCTGACGTGTAGCCCTCTTTAAAAGCAAGAGCGTGTTTTAGGAGCAGCTCATGGCTAAGAAATAGAGGCTTCTGTGGATAAGACTCAGCCTCTGCTATTGCATTTGCTACAAACTCCAATACAATGCCTGCTTCTGACATGCTCTTCAGCAGCTCCAGAGCTTTAACGTCTAATTGATAGCCTGCGTTGATGACCCTCTCTATA
>JAWBNY010000020.1:0-11235 GCA_038826985.1 Bathyarchaeia archaeon
GTAGTCGACCAACTCCTAAAGTGAATGGTAGGTCAGTCATCCTTGTAGATGATGGACTAGCTTCTGGCTTTACCATGATTGCTGCAGCTGTCTTCGTCAATAAGCATGGGGCAAAGGAGATAGTTGTAGCTGTTCCAACTGCTCCCATGCATTCGGTAGACCGAGTTTCAGCATATGTTGATGAGATTGTCTGTCCAAACATTCGAGAAGGTTTTTCCTTTGCTGTTGCCGATGCTTATGTCGAATGGCACGACCTTTCTGAGAAAGAGGTTGAGAGCTATCTGAAGAAGATCTCGAAGTGGATAAGCTGAATGTTCTTATTCAATCAAGGAAAAACTTGCATACGGTGTAAGAAGTGACAAGGTTAAAAAGTACAGGTATAGATCCCAAGGGCACCGTGCTCTTTCAGGAACTACTAGAACTCGCGAAGAGAAAACCAGAGGCCAGCAGAGCCGGGGCTATAGTAACCTTCACCGGTATTGTCCGCGGGTATACTCATCAAGGAAAAGAAGTTGAAAAGCTTGAAATACATGCCTACAACGAGATCGCGGAGAAAGCATTGGAAGAGATCTCCGCCGAGCTTCGTTCTAGGAAAGGCGTTGTTGACGTGATAATCCATCATCTAGTCGGCACATTTAACGTAGGCGAAGACCTTGTCTACGTAATTGTAACAGCTGACTCAAGGAGGAATGCCTTCTCAACCGCTGAGGCGGCAGTCGAAGCATACAAGAAGAGAGTTGCAGTCTGGAAGAAGGAATACTTGAAGGATGGATCATCATACTGGGTTAAAGAATAGAGCAGGGCTATGAGATATAGCCTCTTGGAATAGTCGTTTGACTGGGTTGCTCCTGCTGCGGGATTGCTGATTGAAACTCACGTAGCTTTCTTATTCTAGCCTCCATTTCTTCAACTTTCCGATCCATATCAGTCAGCTCAATCGGTAGTCGATAGACCCTCGAAAGAACCCTAAGTACATTGCGTGCCGCTCTCAAATCTGGGTATGTTCCAAGAGTAGCACCAAGTAAACCGAAGCATTTGATCCTTCGCTGTTTAGCCAACCCTAGAAGTACTCCAAATGCGCCTTTTACAACGCCACTCTGCGCTATCTGGATACCTTGAACCTGTCTTAACTCTTCAACGGTATCCCCAGTGTCCCCCACAGCGTACACTAGATCCAAACGCCTTCCTTGGACACTGTAGCCACCTAGACATACAACTATACTACATCCATGTTTTGTTACGAAGTCAAGAATAGTGTTAGCCACGTTGTATTGACCCCACGCTACGGGTTGAATGTCACCAGTCAGAAGGATAAAGTTGGGTATCGTATCTACATATGCATAAAATTCGTACTTCGGAAGAGTGAAGGTCCCGTCTAGCTCCACACGTACCCCTGTATCTCCGTCCGGTAGCCCGATGTATGTAGAATAGAGCTCTGCTATTTTTATTGGTTTTAATTGGTCAATAAGGAAGTCCACCGCGATCTTTCCAACGAAACCTAACCCCGGCAGCCCTTGGATGAGAATTGGATTTACCAAACCAATCTTGTGAGTTTCTTGAAGAAAGATGTTTTGAGACATTCTAAATACCTGTTATGACATTATTCTGAGGGCAAAGTCTTCGAGCTTCTGTACACACCACCCTTGCTTTGTCGCAACTCTCAGAGCTCTGTCCTCCTAAACAAAGTTTAGCGACCTCTAAACATAGGGAGGATTCTTTGATACATATTTCAAAGTGATTCTCCAAGCACAGAGTTGATACGAAGGAGCAAATCTCTGATACTTTCTTGCATTCGCCAGCAGCACAGAGCTGGCGTGCTTGGATACATAGCCTCAAAGCTGACTGGCAGTAAAATGGTGCCGTAGTCTTACTAACATTAATCATTTTTCCTTTTCTTCCAACATCTGGGTTACTAAAGGCAATTGAATAGAGCTATTTATCTCTTGTCAATCTATACGGGGAAGCTTCCGGAGCTCTAGACACCTATGTCTTAAGCGTCCTCTAGGTTTCAAGTTCATAGAACAAGTACCTCAGATTATACATGCTGAGAATTAAGATGTGCCCAGCTATCTACGATATACCTAGAACTAGCAAAGGCAGCGACCGGATATGGCGAGAAAAGGCTTTAGGTTACGAGGCTAAGACTTCTATAAAGAGGCCTAACAAAGGAATATTATCATCTATTACGAGCCGAGGAAGAACGAGCCAGCTTATGTTTCCCATCCAAAGTAAAAACAGTTGTATTTTCGTAACGGAGGATTAGTATGGACTATGATGTAATCGTAGCTGGGGCCGGGCCTACAGGTTCAACAGTCGCAAGAAAGATTGCTCATGAAGGATATAGAGTTCTCCTTGCTGAGGAACATCGAGAAGTCGGTATACCCACTCATTGCACAGGGAAAATCAGCATAAACGCATGTAAGGAGCTTGAATTAGAGCCACCACATATTCTAAATAAGGTAAGAGGAGTCGTATTTCACTCTCCTTCGGGTGCAACTTTCACCATCGAGAGAAAGGAGGTTCAAGCCTACATTATTGATAGAGCTGAGTTTGACAAGCACCTCGCTTTGAAGGCTGTTGAGGCAGGAGCAACATTAAGTACAAACTCAAGGATTAGAGAGGTTGTTGTTACAAACTCAGATGTCTCAGTCAGCTTAACTCTAGACGGAATATGTGAAGAAAGAACATGTAGACTCCTTGTTGCAGCTGATGGAGCCAACTCGGTTATAGCTCGTAAGATGGGGTTCTATACAAAGAAATGGTCCGATGTAAGGTTCGGAGTTCAGAGACAGACTTCATATACCGCAAAGACTCCTGAATTTGTAGAGGTCTTTTTTGGAAGGAACTATGCTCCAGGTTTTTTTGCATGGCTAGTCCCAATAAGTGAGAGTAGTGCCCGAGTAGGGCTAGCTGTGAAGCCCAACGCAGAGACTTCGCCTCGGGATTATCTTGAACACCTTATGCGATGCCATCCATCTGTCTCAACAAAGGTTAAAGGCGCATCTTCGGAAAGTATCGTGCATCCAATACCTACAGGCGGCTGCCTAAGTAGAACAGTCGGTAAGGGGCTTCTATTTGTCGGAGATGCAGCAGGTCAAGTTAAGTCAACCACCGGGGGTGGCCTATATTATGGGATGCTTAGCGCAAATATAGCTGGCAAAGTAATCTGCGATTCCTTGGAAAGAAGTTCTTCTGTCTTGAAAGAGACGGATCTTGAGCAATATGAATCTGGGTGGAGAGAGCGACTGGGCAGAGAGATCACATTCTGTCAGAGGACGAGGGCTTTCATAGATTCGCTAAGTGACGAAGAGTTTGATTATATTTTTGAGCTTCTAAAGTGCAACGAGCACTTTCACATGCTAGTTGATGCCTTTGCGGATATCGATTATCAGTCAAGAGTTGCTATGCGTGGACTACCATTGTTAATAGGAGAATTTGTAAAAAAACCACAGATCCTCTACAAGTTAGCTCGATTCTACGCACCCCTGTATGGGAAATATTAGTGATGCTTGTGGAACATGCCTCTTCAAAATGTACTAGCTTCGCCTTGAATTTTAGGATGGTTAGGGAATGAGGATTCGCGTTATTCTAGTTGAGCCGGAACATGAAGGAAACATTGGCTCCATTGCACGGCTCATGAAGAACTTCGACCTTAATGAGTTATGGATTGTGAATCAAAAGACTCCTATAGCCGGTGAGGCTGTAGCACTTGCATCTCATGCAAAGGATGTCTTGGATTCCGCTATTAGGGTTGATACACTCAACAAAGCTTTGAAGGATGTGAGCCTCGTAGCAGGCACAACCTCCATCACCCCGAAAAGGACTGCGAACATTCTTCGAACTGCCATTACACCTGAGGAGTTCGCACGTATAGTCTCCCAGGCTAAAGGAAAAGTGGCCATTCTACTCGGAAGGGAGAGTCTAGGGTTGAGCAACCTCGAGCTTGATGCCTGCGACCTTGTTGTTTCAATACCAACTAGCCAACATTATCGAGCATTGAATGTTGCATCCGCAGCTGGAATACTGTTCTACGAGCTTTGGAAAAATCAACATGGTTTTCGTAGGATCCATGTTGAAGAGTGCAGTAGAGAGACTCGACTACGTCTTGTGGAGCTGTTTGAGAGGCTGTGTGAGGAAGCACTCATCGTGTCATACAAGAGAAAACTTGCTGTCAGGGCCTTCCTCAACATTCTATCGAGGGCGCCTACCTCAACAAGAGAGGCTTCTTTGCTAATGGGTGTATTTAGGCAGACGCTTCAGAGGCTTGAGGGAGAGTTCTAGATATGAATCTCAACGATGTCCCGGTCGTGGAGCTCAAATCCTCCTCCAACTTTCTCCCCACCATATTTGCTAGAGCCCCAGACCCTAGCAAACTTAAATCCTTCATAGAGCTCTCGATGGATAATCTTAGCAACGTCAAGAACCGTTGAGCCTTTCTTCACAATTATAGGTCTTGAGGAAACTTCTTGTCCAATGCGCTTGGTATATACTCTCATAATTTCTAAAGATTCGAAAACTAGCCTCGGAATGTTCGTTACATTTCCCCCTTCTCTAAGGGAGACTGCTGTAATCTTGAGTTCTGGGAAAGCTCTCATAAACTCTGGGAATTTGTCCAAAGAACCAGCCAATTCTGCCTTGTTTGCGACAACAAGTGCCGGCTTATGGAGCATAGGACGTTCCAAAAAAGAATGAACATCTTCAGCATCAACATTCCCCCAAACCTTCACCAAGGCGTGGTGTATTCCACAAGTTCGAAGTGCTTCTCTGATCTCTTCCGTGTTACCTGAGAATCCTGAGAAAGGAATGATTTGAATGCCTCCGCTCTCCCTACCCTGAACTTCAACCTTCTTCCCTCTTTCGACAACTTCAATGTGAGCAGCCCGAAGTTCACTGATAAGCATGTCAAGCTGTGCAAGGGGGTCGTCAGACAGGTCAACCATCAGAATTAGGCCGTCGCTGTTTCGAGCCAAGCTTAGAACTCTAGGCTTCCAGCTTACATCTAACATCAATGCAGGGGCTTCAACAAGCTGTATTTGGATATCCTCGAACTGCATCATCCCAGGTATTGGCTCAGTTGTGGTGAATGGACGACCCGTAATCTGTGGTTTTGCATTTGTAAGGGCTGTAAGAAGCGTACTCTTTCCAACTCCCGTCGGTCCTATAATAACTACTTGTGCCGCTCCCTCCTTCCTTATAGCATACTTACCGCTGGAGCTTTCAGGCCCTTTTTTCTTCTCCGATTCCAGCTGTGCAATTAGCTTTGCACGACGTGTTTTTAATTGTTGAAGCAGCTTTTCAGTACCTTTATGTTTCGGTATAGCAGCGATATACTCCTCTAACGCGGTTATCTTTTCAGGAAGGGTCTTCGCCTCTCTGAAACGCTTCTCTAACCCAGCGCATTGTGGAGGAAGATTCGTGACCACGAGTCTTCAAAACCTTTGTTTGTGTTCATCCAATTAAATCTGATTTCGAACAGCGTAGATTAGATATAGTGTTTCAAAGTCGAGTGCTTTTTCTTCAACGATTTTAGGACGCAATCCTTGAGCTTCAAGAATTCTTAGAACTCTCCCCAGGTCGCATAGGGATGAGACGATTATAAGTGTTCGTCCTCCTATCCGCAAATATTTTGTTAGAGAGTTTATGTATCGCTCTATAACCGCTCTTCCTGTGGTACCCCCCTGCCATGATTTTTCAAGCCATTCCCCAGTCTCCTCACTACGCTCAGTGGGAAGATAGGGCGGGTTGAAGACGATAACGTCGAATTGAACGTCACCAAGTCCGCTGAAGAGGTCACTTAACCGGACGGTTAGCCTATCTGCAACATTGTTCAACCTTGCGTTCAGCTGTGCACATTTAACTGCATGTGGATTTATATCAACAGCTACTACCTCTGCACCTTTCTTTGCAGAGATTATCCCTAAGATACCGCATCCAGTACCCATATCCAAAACTTTCTCTCCAGGAAGCACATCAAGATGTTTAACAAGCAGGAAGGAGTCATCAGATGGCTTGTAAACCTCAGGGAGGACAAACAAACAGATATCCTCATATTGGATTTTTGTTCCCTTAACCAAGCCTTCAACCTTATCTGCAATATCGGCAAACTCTTCTGGGGCAAGCTCCTCGACACGTTTCTCCAAGTGAGGAAACTCAACAAGCAGCCTTCTAGCTTCACTTCTGCTACATGCTGCATAGCGTTGCAGAAACGTTGTAAGGCCATTTCTAACTAGACGGTTCCTTTGTGTAAAGAGTGTTTTTACAAGACTTTCGAAGATTCTTTCATCCTTAACACTGAAGTTTGGAGATGTTTGTTCAAATCTTACAACGGCTGATTCAACCTTTGGCTGAGGGTAGAATGCTGTTCGTGGAACCTTTTCCAACACTGTAACAGCAGTTCTGTAACGCGACAATACTGAAAGATGACAATACTGAGCATCTCCTGGCTTTGCGGTAAGCTTCTCCACAAACTCACGCTGTAGTGTAACGATTCCGCAGATAAATTGCCTGCGTAGAAGCGCTGAGATCAGTGGCAAAGAAATAGAGTAAGGTGGGTTGGCAACAAATCTATGAAAGACTAGGTTATTCAAACGAAGGATGTCGCCTTGTATGACACGTATGTTCTTTCGACCAATAGTCATACGCTTGAGAATTTCCACAAGACTATTGTCAACTTCAACCGCCAATACTGTCTCAGCTTTCTCTGCCAGTAAGAGTGTGAGTGCGCCTAGACCTGCCCCAATCTCCAGTACAGTGTCGGAAGGCTTTATGTTGGCATAGTCTACAAGCCTTTCTAAGAGATGCGCATCTACACAGAAACATTGGCCTAAGCTTGCCTTTGGAACGATTCGGTTTTCTGCAAGGATCTTCTTAGTTCTTTCCAGTAGATCTATACGGTCTCTAGGGAGAACGGGTAAAGAGACGATACTTCGGATCCTCCTCGGTTAGTTCCTCCATTATACGTCTTACAAGCAACTTCACCGGATCAGGCAGCTGTGTTCTCTCTTTGATATCTTGAAGGCTCTGGAACGGGCGTTTGTCTCTTATGTCTAGTATCGCCCAAGCATATTTTTTCCCAATTCCAGGTATTAATTCCAAGGAGTGCATTCTTGGAGTTATTGCTTGGGCTGTGTTGAAGAAATTAACAAAACGAGTCTCATTATTCTTTATGACCTCCTCAATTACAAAGGGAAGCTCCGCCTTCGCAGCAGGAGTGAGCTCATTGTAATTCACACGTCTCAAGATGTGGCTTATTGCCTGTCTTGGTTGGTCTTTTCCGATATAGACTCTCATACCTTGGTTCAATATGACTCCGCTCCTCGGAGTTGCTTCAAGAAGAGTAAAATATGTTTCACCCATCAACTGGACAAGTGGCTCGGCTTTGTAGACACCCTTTGAAAGACCTGCCTTTCCATGGGCGAGATAGTCAAGCACATAAGCATAATCCTCAAATTTCTTTTGGAAACCTACACCGCTCATAGTGTCTATTCAAACCTTCGCTTAGCTATTCTTTTTCTATTGCTACTTTATCCATCAAGGCAAAAACTATTGGTATGAACGAAGTTACCGATATCTATCCAGAATTTGCAGCATCTTCTCAAGCTGTTCTGTGAGTACGAGACGTTTCCTTCCGGTGGAGAAGAATACACGCAATTCCTCAACGCTGCGAGGCATGCAGTTAACTACTTGTATGGCATCTGAACGTTCAATCCCAAAAAGTTTGATAAGCTCGTTCACAAGTTCCCTAGCCTTTTCAGGTTCAAGTTTAGAGAACTTGCTAGCATACTCTTTTGCACGGATCTGAAACTGATTCGGATTTTCCACTTTGTCGAGAAGAGCCTTTGCCTCGGCTATAGTAATCTCCATCTTACTTACGACTTTAGGCATATCAACACCTCAAGCCATTTGATTCAGGTGTTCAGGCCGGACTATAAGCTCCCTGAGCTTTCCACCTTCCTCGATCTGAACCACGTAAGCTCGTCTTCTTTTCTCCAGAACAACACCAACCTTACCATGATACCTAGCATGAGGCATACCCTTATGGATGCTTGGGTCAAGTTTGATAACAACTTTCTCACCAGCCTCATATCTATGAAGCAGTTTACCAAGAGGCTGTAATCCTCTTCTACGAGGCTCCTTAGTGAGGATGCCTCTGCTCTTCCTTCTAAAACCTCTAGACCTCATTTGGAATCACCGAGATTGACGTCTATAACGTCCAGTTCAATGCATCTTGCCGAGACGCCTAGAATCTCAGCTACACTAGGCTTTGTTCGTCCTTCATCGCCAGAGATGAACTCTTTTATGTATAGCCCTCCTTGGCAGCGAATTATAAGCTCGGCGCGATTTGCCTGCAGTTTTCTAGCTTCCAGCTCATATATGTACTTTTTTCGTTCTTTGAGCGTGCGGCGATGCATAACACGTATAGGTGTCAGCTGGCTCAGCGGCTGGCCTACCAGTGCATTCTTCAAGCGTTCCAGCTCCGACTCTTCTATCTCCCTGTCAAATTCTACCATAGCTCGATAAGTCTTCTCCCCTTGCCCTTTCTCCTTAAGCCGACGCACCTCATCTTTTGAAGAGATTTTTAAACCTGAGACCTCAACTTTTCCGTTGGATGACTTGTTAATTAGGTTGGTAAGTTCATGCAGATTTAGGTTTCTCTTTCTTGGTTGAATCACCTCTAAGACAAAAGGTCTTCCACTACCTAATGTTCGAACATCTACATCTTCTCTTCCCGCCGCATGAAGGTGATATCCCACTCCTCCAGCCACGGTCATTGCCGGTATTCCGATGAGTTCTTCAACAGATTCTTGATAGAGTTTACCTGTTCCTCCACACTGTTCGCATCCGCGACCCTGGCAACGTCTGCAAAGCCACCGTGACTGCGGAAGGTTACGTTCAAACTTGCGGTAGCGTCCTGAAATATAGATCGAGTTAATCTCCAGAGAAACTTCGTCGTTAAACGGGTCAATCATAACCAAGACCTGAGGATGCTGCAAGTCTACCGCCTTAGAGGTAGAAGCTTGGATGCGTTTGCCAATTTCGCGGCTAAACTCGTTTCGAATACTCTCACCATAAACTAGATTAAACCTCGCCCTAAGCTCATCCTCAAGTTCCACAACATCAGTCGGAACACGTATTCCAACAAGGAAGCTTTCAAATTCGTAATCATTCAAGCATCGCCTTGCCTTCTCTGCGTAGATTGGTAGGTTTGCGAACGTATCCCTGCAGAGCCCACACTTTTGCTCTATACCCTTGACAGCAAACCCACGGGCAATCGCTGTTGACAAAGCAACTTGGTTAAGGCTATTCTTTACAAGAAGCATAAGGTCTTGTTTACCTTTCTTCTCGTTCTCTCTCAATGCTCTGTCAGCTTCAGCAACTAGAAGAAGCTTGATGGCATATCCCCGTTTATCATTGCTCAGACCATGCCCAAGTAATGCAAATTGGCGACCGAGACAGTGGTCACAAAGCGGGAGGGTTTCAAGTAGATTCTTTGCCTGTTCTAATATTGTCATGAAAATCACATCAGCCGTGTCTAGCGACCCATGCCTCTAGAATCTAGGAGCCTCCTAAGGCCAAGAGGTATTCTTCTGCCGCCCCCCATCGTCTTCATAAGTTTCCTCATCGCATCATATTGATGAATAAGCTCACGAACCTCCTTCTCGCTTGTACCTGAGCCCCGTGCGATCCGCTTTATTCTTGAAGCGTTCAGGATTTTTGGATTCTCCTTCTCATCTTTGGTCATGGATTGGAGTATGTATCTCCACCGCTTGATCTTTTGTTCCGCTTGATCTAAGGCACCCTCGGGTATGCGGTAACTCATTCCCGGGATCATGTTGATAATTTGCTTGAGTGGCCCCATTTTCTGCATGCTTTCCATTTGGCTGAGCATGTCCTCAAGCGTGAAACGCCCCTTGAGAAAATCTCGTTGCTTCTGTTCAGAGAGGCTTATTTCTGCTTCTTGATACTTTTGAAGTAGACCTTGTATGTCTCCCATACCGAGAAGCCGCCCTACGAACTGAGCTGGGACAAATATTTCCAGATCCTCAACATCCTCGCCTGTACCAATGAAGCGAATCGGAACACCTGTGGCTGCCACAGCCGACAGAGCACCTCCCCCCCGTGCTGAGCCATCGAGCTTGGTTAGAAGAATAGAGCCTAGGTTTGTCGCCTCGTGGAAGGCCTGCGCCTGCACGGCTGCTTGCTGGCCAATAGTTGCATCAACAACCAGTATTATCTCGTCAGGACACAGTGCTTTAGATATTGCCTTCATTTCTTCTATGAGATTCTTCTCATCCTTGTGTCTTCCAGCCGTATCCAACAATACGACATCAAACTTCTCTTTTCGAAAATATTCGACTCCTTCAAGCGACAATTTCACCGGATCCTGTTCTCCAGGTCTGCCATAGAATGGAACTTTTATCTTTTCAGCAAGCTGGCGTAGCTGGTCATATGCACCAAGTCTGAAGGTGTCCGCGCATACTAGGCCGACTTTAAAGCCGCGTTTCTGGAAATAACGTGCAAGCTTAGCTGAGGATGTGGTCTTTCCGCTGCCTGGGATTCCGACTAACATAAAGACATTTGTCTTCCCAAGCTGTATTTCTGGACGCTGAGGGGCAGTACCGATGAATCGGGTCAACTCCTCGTATATGACCTTGACAACTTGCTCTTTTCTGCTAACTCCAGGAGGAGGCTTTTCACTCAACGTTCTCTGCTCAATCCTCTTTGATAGGTCAAAAACAAGCTTTACATTTACGTCAGCCTGCAGCAAGGCTCTTTGAACATCCCTGACTAGTTCTTTGACCGCAGCCTCATCAACGATGGGAGCTCTAACAATCTTTCGCAAAGCCTCTGCCAAAGAGCTACCAAGTTTCTCGAGAGCGGACATTACAGGTTTCCTATTTGATAGTTCTCAGGGTCTCTTTTAAGGGGAACGAAGATGCCTCTCTGGACATTCTTGAATGTATGAAAGAATCATTTTCTTTAAATTGCAAGATATATAAATACACATAGGCTGATCCTTTGGTTCATCCACTGCTTTCCCTAGGGTATTTAGGAGCCTTCATAGGGCCTTTAATCGGAGTTTTCACTTTCTACCTTGTACCTTGGCCGCTTCTCATTTTTGCTCTTGGACATATTCTGGATCCTACACTTGTAGCTGTCTTAGGTGCCTTAGGTGCAACTCTTGGAACAGCGACATATTACCTGGTTGGTCAAGGAATTCGCAGAATTCTTCCA
>JAWBNY010000021.1:0-10711 GCA_038826985.1 Bathyarchaeia archaeon
ATTCAAAGGTACAGATTATCTGGTCGTTGCAAGAAACAATTAGCCAGTTGATGTCAAATCTGAGTTCATTTAATAATGAAAAAAAGTTGTATAAAGGATAAATGCTTGACATACAGCAGTTCTTTTAGTAGGTTTTCAATGCGGAGACTCTTAGCTTTGGTTGTGGTCTTTGCGGCCCTCTCTCTTGCATTAGGCCTATTTGTGGAGCTGCCTAGAACAGAAGATACGGTCGGCAACATTGAGGAGGCTCGTCCTCTGCTCCTGCCTCATGAACTTGAGTTGATAGCGAATCTTTCATACAGACCTGGTATGGCCATCTTCGTTGGAAAGGATAACTCAACTAAGGGTAGGTGGATGAATACTTACGGCTCATATGCCCATATCCTTCCGGATCCTCCTGTAAAGCAGATTCCAATCCCTGTGGGTAACTTCTCCACTCCGGAGATGAACAGTACTTTTGCAGATTATGGATGGTCTACTCCTCAAATAGCCGGTCTTGCATACTACAAGGCTCTCCCACCCTACTGGGATGAGTACCAGTCTCTGAGTCCAAGCATCAACTACACGTTACATGGGACTCTTCTACGTAGAGGAGACAAACTTATCCAGTATCCTGTCTTCGAGTGGAGCTGGAGTGAGCGTCTAGCAGAACGGGACTCAAGAGCAGTCAGTTCTCTAACAGATTCTAGAAAACGGCTGACATGCTGGTTTGATGGAGGTGAACGCGGATTTCCGTCACGCAGTTACCTCAACATGACGCTTCAGTTCCCAGATGGCTTCTTCATACTGTCTCTCTATTTCTGTGACGTTGAAAGAACAGGTAGAACCGGTCAGGAAATCTACCTTACCAATGGTTCGATTATTCTTACACACGTTCGTATAGAGGGGGCTGAGTTTGACGAAGGTATTTATGCGAAATTTGCTGTAGCTGGACCAATGCGGCTGACAATCCATATTGTTAAGGATAAAGATTCCTCTAACGCAGTTCTAAGTGGTGTATTTGTTGACAGGGTGGATAGGTAAAGGGTTTCCCTAGATAGCGTTAAGTTCTTATTCTTCAATCATGTTGGTGATTGAGAATATCGAACTGTGAAATTTTTCAAGATCGTATTTTTGTTTGAATTCATGCAAATTTTTCTGTAAAATTATAACAATTTCTAATCTTTGTATATGTGTTTCATTGAATGTAAATTTTTTCTTTTATGGTTAGGTAAGATTTATTAATTGTTCAGTGAAATGTTGGTTAGGATAGGAATGTGAACTATGAACAGAAGAATTAGTAATCATTTGTTGATATTTGTTTTATCAGGAATCTTGCTTCTAGGCTTGTCGATGAGTGTTTCATCTGTTCTGACATATGAGTCGCCTGTACAGTACTATGGAGAAGATACGTCGACTGGTGGAAACTGGGTTGGAAAATATGGGTCATGTGGGCACATACTGCCTGGCGCGCCTGCAATAGGCACGGAGACCGTGGTCGGCCAATGGACTTCTCCTCCAATAGGGTCGCTAGGTGATAGACCATACAATTGGACGGTAGAACAGCTGAAGGGTTTGAATTTTGCTCGAACGGATCCACCTTACTGGGATGAATACGTACCTGGGTTATCAGGGATCCTATACGAGGTTGCTGGAACCAGAGTTGTCTATCCGGATGGAACTGTAATTCAGTACCCTGTCTTTGAATGGAAGTGGGGTGAATGGCATGAGACACAGAAGGAGAAACGGGAAGTCTACTATACAATGAATCTAGAGGGCACAGATGACGAGTCTTGGATCGATACAGACGGTCACGTGAATGGACCTGGCTGGCGACTTGCCTGTTGGGACGACGGAGGCGAACGGAGCAACCCTCTGTACGGATACATGAACTTCACACTTATTTTTCCGAAGAGTGGCATCTACATGCTTTCGCTGTATGCCTACGACTTTGAAGGCTATTCAAGATATTCTCAGGAGTACCGTATCTACGATGCTACGGGAACTAGGCTCCTAGCAAGTAAGCAGATAGCTGGAGAAGTATTCGATAACGGTGTTTACGAAACCTTCAGGGTAGTGGTTCCTGAAGGCGGCTTGAAGATTATATTGCAGGTCTACAACGATGCTGGTCACGAGACATTTGTGAGCGCTGAGACCTATTCAAAGGATAGGACGAATAATGTGGTGCTTTCAGGCATATTTGTTGATTGCTGCCATGAGTATCGGGGAGCGACCATCGGGTTCTGGAAGAACAACATTGGAAAGCAAGTGACAGCTAACGGAAAACCGTTGGTTCCAGGAAAAGGAATACAGATACCAATTGAAGATATCAAGAAGGCATTGGATGCGCTACAACAAATGTATCCTGAGCTGACGTGGTTACCCAAAGACCCAGATATTCTCCTAAAGGCATACGAAATCCTGAGCAGATCTGGTAAGGGTGTTGACTCTGCCACAAACGCAAAGGCTCAAACACTTTCTCTCCTACTGACAGCTGCTGTCTTGGGCACTGGAACACCTCCAACAGAAGTATCGATCCCACGCTACGGGACAAATACGGTTGACGGTTGGATACAGCTAATAGTAGAGGAATTCAAAAAGCCTTCACCTAACTATGGTTGGATAAACACTGTAGCCGACTACCTGAACAACTATAATCACTACTAGAACTCCAAACTACATTTTTGGGTCGTCAACAACATCTGCTTTTATCTTCAACTTCAGAACAGTTGTAGAAGGTCTACCTACTATATGTCAGGTAAGATATTTCGGCTACATTTTTTGAAAATATATTCCTGATGCATACTGACTAAATACTCAGAGATAAACGATCTTTACCAAGCATGAGAAATAGCTCGAACACAACTTTCGGGGCAGTATTATCGGCCACCCTGATATGCCTAGTACTGATACCTTCGGTTTCTATCGCTCTTGCTGAAGATTTCAAAAGAACCACAGTTATCATATCCTTTGAGCAGGGCCCTTTTGAACATGCGATTACCCAGCTTTCGGAGAGGTTAGGCTATTTCCCAGTTAAGTACAGGTATAAGAGTCTTCCAGGAGTCGCTGCATGTCTTACACAACGCCAGATAGATGTTCTAAGCAGGATACCCTTCGTTAGAAGCATTGAGTTTGACACAAAGACGGTGCATATCATGCTCGACGGGGCGACATATTGGTTTGGAGCCGACGCCGCCTCGCTAGACTTCTCAGTTGACGGAAGCCTCGACGGGTCACCTACATACTCGGCTGGTGACATCGTCATAGCAGTGGTCGATACCGGCATCGATGCTACACACATAGACTTAGATGAGGGGAAAGTTATCGGCTGGGTCGACTTGGTGAATATGAGGCTGGAGCCATACGATGATAACGGCCACGGCACCCATGTATCGTCGATTGCTACAGGAACGGGTGAAGGTAACCCCTCCTACAGAGGAGTGGCTCCTGGAGCAGCACTTGTTGGAGTGAAGGTTCTAGACAGCTCTGGGACAGGCTACATAAGCGACGTCAACTACGGAATACAGTGGGTGATTGACAATAAGGATGTGTACGGCATCGAGGTGATGAGCCTCAGCCTAGGAATAAGCGGCAGCTCAGACGGCACAGACTCCACTTCAACTCTAGTCAACATGGCTGTTGCAAACGGTATCGTCGCAGTCGTAGCTGCAGGCAACGGTGGACCGAGGACATACACCATAGGTTCTCCCGCAGCAGCTGAACAGGCAATCACCGTAGGGGCGCTAGCTGACCCCAGCGAGAAAGGATTCTACCTTGCAAGCTTCTCCAGCAGGGGCCCAACAAAGGATGGGCGGATAAAACCAGACGTCTGCGCACCTGGAGTCTCCATCACAGCGGCTAAAGCCAACTCTGGGAACGGCTATGTTACATACAGCGGCACAAGTATGGCAACACCCTTCGTCTCTGGGACGGTTGCCCTCATCCTCTGCACAGACCCTACCCTCGACCCTGCACAGGTGAAGAATATACTAGCTTCATCGGCATTGGACTTCGGCCTAGCAGGTAAAGATGTTGAGTATGGATACGGCCGCTTAGACACCTATAGGGCGGTGGAGACAGCGAGGGGGATCCCAGGATCTGGAGGCCCGAAGACTCCGGCTCACAGATTTATGCAGGATACTCTGTCAGGTACAGGAGACATCGACAACTGGAGCTATGATGTAGTTTCTGTAAACTACCCTATTGCGGTCACCTTGATAATGCCTGACTGGAAGTCGGCGGGAGACCCCGACTTCGACCTATATCTGTACGGCCCTGACAGTGCATTAGTGGCCTCCTCGACAGGGGTGAGCAGACAAGAGACCATCGCTGTGATGGTCGCAAAGACTGGAACATACACTGTGAGGGTGAAATCATACATCGGTTCAGGTAACTACTTCCTCGACTTAAGTGCTGGACTGGAGTCTGAAACGGTTCCAGAGATTAAGAAGATGCATGTTGCAGATATAGCCATGTCTGTATTAACAAAGGCGACAAGGTCCCAGGCTGAGGCAGTGGTTATCGTGGTCGATAACAAAGGCAGTCCAGTCCAAGGAGTTACCGTCACCGGGACATGGAGCGGTCTAGTAAAGGGTACGGCGACGGCAACAACGGATGCGAATGGGCAGGCAATCTTCAACTCGCGGTGGGTCAACAAGGCCAAGGGCACATTCACATTCACAGTCGTAGACCTAGCGAAGGCAGAGTGGGTCTATGACCCCTCCGCGAACAAGGTGACCTCCGCTAGCATAACGATCTAGGGTTGAACACCGCTGCTGACAACCAGATGGGCATCATACATAGACAAGAGTCTATATATCTCTATCATTGTCGGCGGCGATGCTTAGAGTCTTCCTATATGCGCCTAAGATTGAGAGGCCTATAGAGAGAATGGTGAGTGAGGTCAGCATCGAAGTGAGCCTTATACCCCAAGGCGTGTAGTTCAGTGCGAGGCCGACCAGCGGGATCAACACCAGGCTCAGACCGATGGAGAAGGCTAGACGCTCAAGCGCGTCGATGTCGCCTCTACCAGGGAATAGGGCCTCAAGAAGCGTGTACCCAGGCAGGTATAGGGCAAAGATTGTCCCCACCACATAGCGGATGTAGATAAACGGAGGCGTCTCCGGCAGCGCATACACTGAGGTTAAAGTGAGTACAACGATGGTAACCACAGCCCAGAACCAGAGCGAGTAGTGGGACCTAAAGTAGCCTTGAAGATTTCTCGGTTGGTTCGGGTTTTGAAGCTTCAGCTTTCCCTCTGAGCTTAGGATGTGGATCATACGTGCAACCTGATGTGGCTTGGCGCCTGTAAGATTAGAGACCTGAATAACAACCTCCTCGATACTTGGCCTAGGATCCATATTAGATGCCTTGACTATTGCTTCCCTGATTCTGCGCTCGGCCACGGTCACTCATCTCCTTTGACTTCTAGCCAGAGCTGGACCCACTTGTGGTCGTAGACAAACGTATCTTCCTCAGGCCGGTATTTCCAGAGCTCGAACACAAGCCTGTAGTCTGTACCGGGTAAACCTATCTGAAGCATGACCGGCTCAAACCATGTCTGGTTGTCTCTTAGGATCACCTCATACATGGCCATAGGCTCAACCGCTAGAGGCACATTCTCGTTCGGAACTGTGGAGCGGTTACCAAGCTTCGCGTAGACCCGGTAATAGTTCGACTGGCCCTCATGGTTAGCGACGAAAATGTATAGGTTTAGTTCCTCACCGGCCTTGACTGCCTTTGGGTAGTCTCCCATCTTCCTGTCTGGGCCGAGAACTGCAAGCTCAGATATTGGGTTGAAGACTCTGCTTGCATAGTAGGGCTGAGCCACAGCGAAGACTCCCACTACTACGACGATGGCCAAGACAACGGCCCTGACTTCCTCGTCAACTATCGAGGCTCAACCCTCCAGTCTCTGTGGATTCTCAACCATAGAGTCCAGAAGACTTCTGGGACGAACACATAGGCTAAGAGGACGGAGGCTGCAAGGAGACAGACACTCACCGTAAGCCGGAGGCCTGCAGTCCTCTGCGCGGCGAGGCCTGCCTCTCTCTCATAACCAGCAGCTAGAATAGCCTCATCGATAATTCGCTCGGCATCTTTGAAAAGAGCTTCAGCCTGGGTTCCGTTCCCGGTAGATTCCCCCCTTCTTATTAGCTTCAACGCCTCATTCAATGAGGCGACCAGCTCCCCTGTGTCTCCTCCAGCCCTCTCCACATCTAGAACTAGAGTAAAGGCTTCGCCGAGCCTAGCCCTTATTGCGTTATCTGCAGAAAGAGCCTCCACACATGTGGAAGGGTTGGAGAGTAGGAAGAAGAGCAGGGTCAAGAGTAGGATCTGTCCGTAGCCATATGCTGTTGATGCACAGGTTCTGGAACAGTTCTTCTTCATATCGGGATCCTCAGAGTCCGACCCGACGCTCTATACGCTTCTCCATCCTCTTCAGCATCACAGAGAATGCGGCCAAGGTGAAGCATTGAATAGAGGCCAGAAAGAGGATCCCTCCGAAGAGGGCGTATCCGCTATGCCAGACACCATGTAAAAGGTTCTCATAAATCACCCAGAGTAGGATTATGGATGAGAGTGCACCGGCTCCTAAGGCGAGAATGAAGAAGAGGAATAGGGGATTATGCCTCCTCGCAAGGATGAATACGGAGCGTAGGATCCCAAAGCCGTCACGCCAGCGGGAGAGCTTCGCCTTACCGATTCTCTCCCTGTATGAGACAGGGACCTGGCCGACGGGTCCATGCATCAGCATCTGGCTTGCGATGTCTGCTTCCACGCTGAAGCCTTTGGATGTAAGTTCAAGGTTTCTCGCCCTCTCGGTCTTGATTAGGTACATTCCGGAGCAGACGTCCTTAAGGTCGGCACCGAGCATGTAGTCGAACGCCTTCGTGATCACCCAGTTCCCTAAGCGGTTCATAAGAGGGATATTCGACCTACCTATGATTCTCGTTCCGATCACTAGGTCATAGCTCTTGCCTGCGTCTAGGAGCCGCTTAATGTCACGTGGGTCGTAGGTGCCGTCGCAGTCCATAACCAGCATATATGGCGTATCTACAAGTTGGACGGCAGTCCTTATGGCGGCTGCCTTTCCTTCACCCTCCTGGACAATGACCTTGACTCCACATCTGTGGGCGAGCTCCACTGTCCGGTCAGTGGAATGGCCGTCGACGAGAAGGATCCTGCTGTAGCCTGCTTCACGTAGCTCTTCGACGACTGAGACAACGGCTTCCTCCTCGTTGAGGGCGGGTAGAACCACCGTTAACGCCTCAAACCATGTGGCTGGCCTATCATGTAGGCTTCCCGTATCCATCCTTGGGAAAGACTGGTCTTTGGCCATCGTTGTGTCCAATTCCCCTACGCGGTTGGAAGCATGTCTATGCTGTTCCTCTTACTAGTTAGTGACTCGAGTATCATGAACATTTTCAGCAGATAAATCGTCTATCCAAAATATTTAAGATTGGTATTTTCAGCCTAGGCCTTGTTGACTCTCAGGCTTGGCAGACAGTCGATTGGATTTTTGGGTTTGTCCACGGCAGCCATGTTACACATTTGCATATTATGATAATTTTTGCATGTTTAGGTGAAAAGCTACGGTTTTGGGACAATTATGTTGAAATTTGGATACTTATGCTGAAATCGATTATTTTTACTAATTATTAATGAATGTTCGAAAATTTATTTTGGCTTGTTCTGAACGTTTATATAGACGTGTAGACCGGTTTATATCTGCCAATTAATAGGAGGTGTTTGAAAAATGATGACAAACTCATTTTATCGAGTAGCGGCAATGACAATTGTCCTGATGCTTCTAGGAGCAACCGGCGTAACAATCACTTCACTGGTTCATGCGAACGGTCAGGCTGGAACAACCCTGAGTGCCACTGTAAGTGTTACACCTCATTGGACGATTACGTACGGATGGACTATCGACAAATCTGTTAATCCTGCCTCCTGGGCCTTCTATCCGGGCGGATCGGGGACATCGACGTATACAATCACCTTGACAAAGGACAGCGGCACTGAAGAAGCCTGGGTTGAAGGTCAAGTATGCGTTACTAACGGCGGAGCTGTGGCAACAGAGAACTTGGCAATAACTGTTTTGTTGAGAGATGGATACGGACCACCGAATGATTACTTGACAGAAGCACCAGTTGATGTGAGCAGTAATCCCGTTTTGAACCCTGGTGAAACTGGCTGTTATAACTACAGAGTAAATATACCTATTACTGGTGGAGACTTTCCACAGCCACATGCCGGTGGGACATACAAGGTTACCGCGGATGTAACCATCACGAACCACTCAGGTCACCTAGGTGAGCGCTTCGGGCCATCTCCAAGCGCGACAACAACTTTCCCGAGCAGCCCAACACTGGTCAACAATGTGATCAATGTGGATGACACCAACGGAGGCTCATGGACATTCAGCGCAAGCGGTTCAGTAACATATGACAAGATTTTCACATGTGACGATGAAGGAGAAAACATAAATACTGCGACGATCCGGGAGACTGGGCAATCTGACGATGCTGTTGTGACCGTCACTTGCATGGAAGAAGAAAAAGAAATCAAGTATTACTATGAGACCGCCTACGCCTATTCAACGAATGCTACATCATTCATACCGACGTTCAGAAACTGGGGCTGGACCATCCAGCTAGGCAAAGAAGGCACATACACCTTTGACGTCTATGCAGGTGCAGGACAATGCGATATAACCAAAGGCATGTTGGTCGGCACGGTTGAAGTAACCTACTCCGGCGGCACTGTGACTGTGAATTTCGACTTAGGATCAAATGACGTAGCTGACTTCACACTCGAAGAGTTCCATGTCTACGCAGGCTACAAGCTATTCCCAACCTTCAAAGGCAAACCGACAGTGGCTCCAGGACAATACACTGTAGGCACAGGTCTCTCAGGCCCAATCTACGTGATCGTGCATGCAGTAGTAGGCATCCCCTACTACGCCTAGCAACGGACAGTCCTTTCCTAACATTTTTTTGTGTCTTCAACCTTGTTCATGCATCTATTTGCTATTTAGTTAGGATATGGCACTCAGATGAGGCACTCAATTCAATGAGACGCTCACTAAGGACACGACTGAATGAAAGCAATCGAACATAAACGAGGCTAATAAGAACCGGCTCCGCAGTAGACTTAATGTAGTCTTATGGAATAGTCAAAAAGAAAGAATCGGAGCAGGTATAGTAGCTTGTCAATCGTGGTCGAGGGTCTCTCAAAGAGTTTTGGCTATACAATCGTGTTGAACCAGCTGAGCTTCAAGGTCTATGAGGGAGAAGTATTTGGCCTAGTCGGCCCAAACGGCGCTGGAAAGACCACGACCATAAGGATCCTATCATGCTTGATACCGCCATCGAGCGGCTCAGCCACTGTAGCTGGATACGATGTCCTCAGCGAACCGGAGAAGGTCAGAGGATCCGTGGGCCTCCTCACAGAGAACCCTGCACTGTACGAGAGGCTGACGCCTAGAGAAAACCTAGAGTTCTACGGCGAAGCATACGGTCTGACAGAACCTGAGGAGCGAGGTAGAAGGATACGGGAACTCCTAGAGTTCTTCAACCTCTGGGATAGGCGAGATGAAAAGACCGGGCACCTCTCAAAAGGAATGAAGCAGAAACTCGCCCTCGCACGCGCATTCTTGCATGATCCGCCTGTTCTGCTTCTAGACGAGCCCACCTCTGGCCTTGACGCTGAGACCGCGAGCACCATACGTAAGCAGGTGCTTCACCTCAGCCGCGAGAGGAAGAGGACGATACTCCTCTCAACTCACAGGCTTGAGGATGTGGACAGAATGTGCAGCAGGGTATTAGTAATCAACGGTGGCCGAGGCATTGTAATCGCCTCTCCAGAGGAGCTAAAGCGCAGATACGGCGGCAACCCGACCCTGCATCTCAAGTTGAGAAGCCTAGAAGGATCCGTTGTAAACCAGCTCCGCCAAATCAACGGAGTCATAGACCTAACTGTACAAGGTATGGGGCAGGTGACTCTGAAACTTGAGGATCCGGAGACTACTCTACCAGAAATCTTGGACAGCATCGTCCGCTCTGGCGGAAGGATCCTGTCTATCAACTTGACCCAGCCTACACTTGAGGAGACATACCTCAAACTGACCTCGGGGGAGCAGGCTTGAGGCTCAGGAGAGTCTACCTCGTCTTCAAGAAGGACTGGCGGGAGGTAAGCAGGAACCCCCAGATCATGCTACCCCTTATTCTGGTTCCAATAGCCTTCTCAACATTCTTCCCATTCATCATAGGGTCTGTTCAGAGGCTTACCCTCAGTCAAGTCGAGACACGGGGCTTAGAGGCCCTCATCAGGAACATGCCCGAACAGAATAGGGCTGAACTACTCCAGATGACGGCGGAGCAGGTCATCTTCTACGCCCTCTCTGTATACTTCTATGCCCCTCTATTCTTGATGATACCGATTATGGTCTCAAGCGTCATCGCCTCCGACAGCTTTGCAGGCGAGAAGGAGAGGAAGACAATAGAGCCACTCCTCGCTACGCCGCTATGTGACAGCGAGCTCTTCCTTGGAAAGATACTGGTTTCACTACTCCCAGCGCTGTTAGCTACTTTGGCATCTTTCATCGTCTATTCTTCCACAGTCAACTTTGTCTCAACAAGAGTCCTAAATGGGCGCATCCTTCTACCGAACTCGGTCTGGGCAATCCTTGTCCTATGCTTGGCACCAGCCATAGCCGGAGCCTGCA
>JAWBNY010000022.1:0-10594 GCA_038826985.1 Bathyarchaeia archaeon
AAGAACATTTCAGAGGACAAAAGGCTTCACTGATCCCGGCGACATACCGGAGTGGACAATCCGTAAGCAGAAAACCAACTATGAGCTTAACAAGACTAGAGTGGCCATGTGTAGGAGGCTTGGCTGTAACCAAGCTACTGGTACAGATTGGAATGGTAGTGGCCCATATGAGTTGGCAAATGAGATCTGGGCTATGAGCGAACTCGGTGGATACTCACCCCTTGAGGCCCTGAGCTGCTGTACGAAGATAGGTGCAGAAGTGTTGGGGCTCGAGAGGCTGATCGGCACAATCGAGGAGGGAAAGTTGGCGGATTTAGTGCTGTTTCAAGGGAACCCGTTGGAAGATTTGAGAGTGCTCGGTGTGAAGGAAAAGATTAGGCTGGTTATGAAGGGGGGTGAGGTCATCGTTAACAAAGGTTTGCGTCTTCAGGAGTAATCGTTGTCTCCTTTTTCGGAGTAACTATGGCATACTTGCATCAATAGTAGACAGGTAAGCCCTGTTAACATTAACTGTAAAACCCCACTTCATTACAAACATTAATATTTCCTTCAGTTTTTGTTAAAAACTACGAAACGACATTTAGAACAGTTAGGATTTAGATATTGTAAAATGTATCAAAATTTATATGTCTCACTTAGACGAAGCATATTTATCTGTAAAATTCTATCGCGGTAATATAATGAATCTCAGCTCTAAATGAATTAAATATATAACTATTATTTTATGTTTTCTTTATTATCGCTTTGTCCCACTTTCCATATTTTGTCCAAAAAGCAAGGCCAGTTCCGCCTATGATGTTGCTTAATGAAAACGGTATCCAAATGCCAATTGGTCCCATGCCAAGTACAAATCCTAGAAAATATCCTAATCCTATTCTTATTGTCCATGTTCTTATAATTTCTATCGTTGTTGGCACTGTTGTATGTCCAGATCCTCTTCCGATTGATGAAGAATTTATACAAAGTGCAAAAAATGGAAGTGATGGCAGAACTATGTTTAAGAACTGTTCTGTTTCTTCAATAATTTGTTGACTACTTGTAAAGACGCTTATTATTGACCGTTTAAAGGGATAAACTACAGTCGCGCTTATCGCAACAAGGACAAACACTACAGTTGCTGTTTTTGAAGCTATGTTCCTCGCCCTCTCAGGGTTTGCGGCTCCGAGGCTTTGCCCAACCATTATGGAGGTGGCTTGGCATAGTCCAAAGAGCATGCCGTCAACGATATGTATTATCACGAAGCCTATGGAGAAGGCTGCTGCAACAACTATGCCTAACATGTTGATAAGCCTCTGTTGCATAGTAAAGGCAAACCCGTTCATTATGCCGAAAGATAAAATGGGCAAGCCTATCTTCAAAACAAGCTTTGCCCATTCAAAATTCAAATCTCCTGTAAAACTAAGCTTCAACATCGGATAACTTTTCCTAAGCATGTAAGCTTGGCCAATGACTGATAGAATCTTTCCCATAACATCTGTGGCGGCTGCACCGACAACTCCCAAACGTGGAAAGGGCCCTATACCTAAGACAAGGAATGGATCTAATGCTATGTTGATTGCGACGCTTATCATGTTAATCATGGCTGGTCTCCTTGTGTCTCCCACACTTTGAAGAAGCGTAGTAAGGTTGAAGGCTACAGACATAAAGAGTACATCGAAAGCAGTGACGGCGGAGAAAGCCATAACCTCACTAAATATTTCAGGCGGAGTAGATATTAGCAAAGAGAACACTTGCTCTCTAAAAGCCAGAAGAATGATGTTTAAAGTCGCCCCAGTAGTGCAGGCTACTGTGAAGAATCTTGAGGCTTCGAGACTTGCGTTCTTGTAAGCCTTCGCTCCTACATACTGTGAAATCACACTTAGGCAAGCGGCATTTATAGCCATAACTAGAGCTTGAAAAAGCATAATGACGGGAAAAACCTGTCTGGGGACTGAGACACACAACTCATTATAGCAACTCAGCCAGTAAGTATCAGCAACATTATAGGCTATAAGCACAAGCTGGTTTAGGAGTGGAGGGACACCGAGCCACAAAAAGGTGCTTACAATCGGGCCGTTAACAATTCTGTCCCTATATTTGGTTACACCCTGTGGCTCCATCGATGCTCCTTTGTATTCAGCCATGTTATCCCATCTGCTTGTTGATGGTGAACTCAGCATCATATCGTCTTATACATTAAAAGTTTTGCTCTTCATTCATGTTCTGAAGTTAGCTGGTTACGTGCTGGTTGCGTATGTACCGTTGCTCTGACTGAAAAAATAATCAACCCTTTTCGACTATGTAGTAGTTGCTTTTTCCTCCAAGAAGATCTATAGTTAAAATGTAGATGTAACAGCTTTACGTTATAATAGATAAAATCATAAAATACATAAGGTATAGATATACTACCATCTAACATTGTAGATGTTTAAATATGTATTTTTAACTAGAATCTAGGTAAATAATCGAGTAATCTATGAGGCTGACTAAAATCTGAAGTAGTACGGTTTCTCTTTTATTCCAAACAAGGATACCTAGCTACGTCAGATGCTTTGGAAAGCAGTTTCAACATGGCTCCGCCGTTGTTCAACGCTTCAAATGGTTCCTTAGTTATCTTTCAGGCTAATGCTGGTGGATGATGCTTGTGCCAATCAGTCAAGGACTGGTATTCATATGCTATAGTTAATATCGCGTTCTCATCGTATGGTTTTCCCATGAACTGGATACCTGTTGGAAGCCCGTTTGGGGTAAAGCCATTTGGAACAGATATTGAGGGTAGTCCTGCGGTGTTGCCAATAGCCCCAACTATGTCACCAAATGTTCGGCCACCTAGGTCGCGGAAAGGCTGAGTAATAGGTGTTGCTACTGTTCTGCATGTAGGAGCTACCACTGCATCGTAGGGTGTGAGAGTTTCCTCCATGGCCTTTATCATGAGGTTTCTTAGCCGCATCGCCCTAAGATAGTCCTTAGCCAAGATGGCTGTTCGAGCATACGCTGTGTAACGGTCCTCTGGAGCTGTTAACTTTGACAATCCTCCCTCATCTATGAATTCGTCGAAGATGCTTGCGGATTCGGCGTAAAGAATTGTTCGAGTTATGGCCTCGAAAGGAAATTTGGGAAACTCCACCTCGTCTACTGTGGCAACCTTGTTTAGTATCGATAGAGAATTCTTGAAGTTTTTACATATTGCGTGGTCCAGGCCTTCTGTTACTCCTGCGGGTATAGCTAGTTTCAAAGGCCTGGGTGTAATCCTCATGAATTTGTAGGCTTTTGGAAAAGTTGTAGGATCCTTCTTGTCAGGTCCAGCTATCGCTTCTAATATGAGGCCACAATCCTCTGCTGTCAACGCGAATGGCCCTATCTTATCTAGAGTCCAGCTTAGAGCCATAGCACCAAACCTACTAACTCTTCCATAAGTTGGTCGTAGCCCTGTAATGCCACAGTTGTTGGCAGGCCTTAGGATAGAGCCCCAGGTTTCAGAGCCTATTGTGAATGGTAGTAGGCCTGCACATACAGCTATTGCCGAGCCGCTTGAAGAGCCTCCTGCCCAAGTGTTTGGGTTCCAAGGATTGCGAGGCGGCCCTGTGAAGCAGGCGTTGGGTTGCCGATAACCCATCCCTCCAGCAAGTTCGATCATCGCCAATTTAGCGGCAAGAACAGCTCCTGCCTTCTCAAGTTTCTTTATGACCGTGGCGTCATAGTCAAAGGTCTGATTTCTGAAGGGTTCAGCGCCCCATGTTGTTGGGGTTCCTCCAGATGTAGCAAAAAGATCCTTGGCGCCGTATGGTATTCCGTGTAGCGGTCCACGGAAGCGGCCAGACGCTATCTCTCTATCTGCCTTGCGTGCTTGCTTCAATGCACGTGTTCGGGTTATTGTTATGACTGCATTGTATATTGGGCCGATTGTCTCTAGTCGCCCAAGGAACAGCTCTGTCAGTTCAACACTTGAGAACTGTCGATTACGTATCTGTTCGCTGAGTTCGGAGATAGACATGAATATTGGGCTTGGAGGCATCTTAAGTACACCTATGTTGGGGCTTGAACACCATGGCTGGTTCATCGCTAATTTTGAGTCTTATCGACCTTAACATATATGCGTCTTCGACAACCGATTCAACGCTTTGCCTGACTTCAGTAAGCTCTTTTTCACCTATGCGTTCTCCGTAGAGGGCCTTAACTAGGCTGTAGAGCATCTCCTTCTCAATGCTCTTTTTGTCTCTGGTTTCCATACAGTCAATTCGTTGCGTGTAAGGCATAAAGATTTGCCAAAAGATGGTTAATCTGTTGTATATGTAGCTGCTTGCTACATAACATTCATCGAAAGTTAATTGTTCTTTGTATTGTTTTACTAGACATTGAATGCGACAAGGGTTAAATAGCGACTACGGGAGCTCAAAATCGATGTCCCTTCTTGATGACCGAGCCTTGGGCAAAGCCAAGGCTGTCTTTAAAGACAACCTTGTAGATGAGGTGAATCTAATAGTTTTCAGTCAGGAGTTTGAATGTCCCTATTGTAGACAAGTAAGAGAGCTTGCAGAGCAGCTTTCCGCTATCTCAGACAGGGTAAGATATTGTGTATACGATTTGAGGAGGAATTCTGATAAGGCAAGCGAGTACTCGATTGACAAGATTCCTGCAATAGTTGTGGTGGGCAAGAGAAAATATGGTATCCGCTTTTTTGGTGTGCCAGCTGGGTATGAGTTCCTCTGCCTCCTCGAGGCAGTTGTCGACGTATCTCGGAACACTTCTGGGATCTCTAACTCGGCTAGGACTCGTATAAGAGAGGTTTCCAAGAAGGTTCACATACAAGTCTTCACGAGTCCAACCAACCCCTATTGCTACGGCGTGTTGAGGTTAGCCCATCAGTTTGCAGTTGAGAATGAATTGATTATGGCTGATATGGTTGACTCTATTATGTTTCCTCACTTGGTTAACAAGTATGCTGTTATGGCTGTCCCGAAAGTTGTTATAAATGAATCGTACCAGTTTGTGGGTGACATTGTAGAGCAGGAGTTTGTTGATCAAGTAATGGTTGCTGTTAAGGCCACGCCTGATAGACTTTACATATAGTCTTTTTCTTCTAAGACCTTTTTAGAGATTCTTGAAGCAATGTTTAGCATCTTGCTATCGTGGGTCTGTTTTTTATAATACAAGCATAACATAGAGCTAAGCATAGGTGAGACGCGTGAAGGCAATGAACGGCCTAGTTAAGCTTCTTAAAGCGGAAGGCGTTGAATGGGTCTCAACCTTTCCTACTTCCCCGATAAACAACGCTTGCGGTGAGGAGGGTCTTCCCCTTCTCATGGCTAGGGATGAGAGGTACGCTGTGGCGATTGCTGACGGATATTCCCGCTGCTGCAACGGGAATAAGATAGGTGTCTGCACCGTGATGGGGGCGATGAATGCTGCAGGTATTCAGATTGCGTATGGTGCTGTTGCTCAGGCCTTTGAAGATTCTTCTCCTATACTTGTCTTGACCGAGGGGGTTGACCCAAATCTTGTTGGCCAGAACTACTATGACATTGGCAAGGCCTTTGACTCGGTGACGAAATGGAACGGCTACATTAATAGTGGGAATCGGTTGCCTGAGTTTGTGAGGAGGGCATTTACGTATCTTAGAACAGGTAGACCCCGCCCGGTCTTACTGCAGATCCCTCGGAACATCTCTGAATATGATGAGGCTAGGTATCCTTACACCCCTGTGAAGGGTTGGAAGTCGCAGGGAGATCCTAGGGACATTGAGGTTGCTGTACGCGCCATCTTGGCTGCTAGAAGGCCTTTGATCTATGCTGGTCAGGGGGTTTTCTACGCAGATGCCTGTAAGGAGCTGCTTGAGTTTGCCGAGATGGTTGAGGCTCCTGTTATTACTACGCTGAAGGCAAAGAGCGTTATTCCGGAGAATCACCCACTTTGTGTTGGCGTTCGAGGCGCTGCGGCTGAGCATTTCCTCCTAAACTCAGATCTCATCTTTGCCATCGGTAGTAGCCTCTCACCGAACCGTTTCAGCCATGCCATACCGAACCCGCAGAGTAAGGTTATCATCCAGTCGACGGTGGATGAGCTTGACTTGAATAGACCATATGCCTGTAATCATGCTATCCTTGGCGATGCAAAGCTAGTGTTGAAAGGGATGATAGAGGAGGCTGAGAAGAAGAACGCAAGGCCTTCTCGAAATGGAGACGCAGTTAGGGCGGAGGTTAAACAGTTCAAGGAGAAGCTGATTCAACAGTACATGTCTGCGTTGACCTCGAATGAGATCCCTATAAATCCTTACCGTGTATACTGGGACCTTATGAATACGATTGACAGAGGTAATTCCTCGGTCACCCATGAGTCTGGAAACACTAGAGACCAGTCCTCTACAATCTATGAGTCGCTGATTCCGCATGGATACATAGGTTGGGGAAACGTGTCCACCTTAGGCTTTGGGTTAGGCGCTGCAGTAGGTGCCAAGCTTGCTTTCCCTGATAGGCAAGTTGTTTGCATCGCTGGAGATGCCGGTGTGGGTTACCAAATGGGTAACTATGAGATGCTTGTTAGGCATAGGCTCGGCATAACAATAATCCATATCAACAACTCTGCCTTCGGCGGTTACGGGCCTGGTTTCTGGGGTCCAGGCCATGACCCGTACACTTGGGCGGTGACGCACTCTTCGGTTCTTTACATGGCGAGGGTGGCTGACGCGCTTGGGATGTATGGAGAACGCATAGAGAAGCCTGATGAGCTGATACCTTCATTCAAAAGGGCTTTCCAAGCAAATAAATCTGGGAGGCCGGCTTACCTAGAGGTGATCGCTTCCCAGTATCCTGTATATCCTGGCTGGATGAGTCCTACAAGAGTTACATAGCTTCATTTTCCCTATTCCACGACTTGGTATAGTTGAACGTTCTCTATTGGCTGGGGGTAAAGTATATCTGATGCCCTTAATCCAATATGAGTTCCAGAGGGGAGCTGGGAAACCGGCTGAGAGGACGACTTGTGGTCGTCGACCCTTTGAACCTGACCCAGGTAATACTGGCGGAGGGATGAAAACAGTATTGTTATCTTGCTGGCTGCATGCCAGAACTGAAGCCTCAGAATCTTGCTTCTCTCATCCTTCATATTTTGGTAGCCAGCCTGCGGTGGAAGTTCTGGAGACAACTGTTTGGAGGAGGTATTTGGATGACGACCCAGATGGAGTTGGCTAAGAAGGGCATCCTCACCGCTGAGATGAAGGCTGTAGCCGCAAGCGAGGGTGTCTCAACCGAATTCATAATCCGCGGTGTCGCTGAGGGGTGGATAGTCATCGCGAAGAACGTTGCTCGTCAAGAGGATGTCACACCTATAGGCATTGGCCGAGGCCTACGGGTCAAGGTGAACGCCAACATCGGCACCTCTAAGGAGGTCTGCGATGTTGACATGGAGTTGGAGAAGTCAAGGGTCGCTGTAGCTGCAGGTGCTGATACACTGATGGATCTAAGCACGGGAGGAGACATAGATGCGATCCGTAGGAGGATCCTGAGGGAGATCCCTATCCCTCTTGGAACTGTGCCGATCTATCAGGCGGCTATTGAAGCACAGGAGAAGCATGGGGCCATCGTCAATATGACGGAGGACGACATCTTCAACGTAATCGAGAGGCATGCCAAGGATGGAGTAGACTTCATGACAGTCCACTGCGGAGTCACAAAGGAGAGTGTGGAAAGAGTAATCCGTCAGAAACGTCTACTCGGCATCGTAAGTCGCGGAGGCACCTTCCTGACGGCTTGGATACTGCACAATAAAGCGGAGAACCCCCTATACAAGAACTATGACTATCTGCTTGAGATCGCGAAGGAGTATGACGCTACTCTAAGCCTCGGTGACGGCTTAAGACCAGGCTGTATACATGACGCCACAGATATTCCACAGATTCAGGAGCTACTGATCATCGGTGAGCTTGTCGAGAGGGCTCGAAGAGCAGGTGTCCAAGCCATGGTTGAAGGACCTGGTCACGTACCGCTGGACCAGATAGAGGCTAATGTCAGACTTGAGAAAAGCATCTGCAAGGAGGCGCCATTCTATGTCCTAGGCCCTTTGGTGACAGACGTGGCCCCTGGCTATGACCACATAGTCAGCGCAATAGGTGGGGCTGTGGCGGCTATGTGTGGTGCAGATTTCATCTGCTATGTGACTCCTGCGGAACATATTGCTCTTCCAGATGTTGACGATGTGAGAGAAGGTGTACTAATAGCTAGGATCGCGGCCCACGCCGCTGACCTAGTTCGGAGAAGAGAGATTGCCTCCCAATGGGACTACAAGATCTCCAAGGCTCGTTCAGAGCTTGACTGGGAGGCACAGTCCAAGCTCTCGATTGACCCTGAGAAATTCAACAGAATTAGAGAGAAGAGACCTCCGAAGCAGATCACCGAAGTATGCACTATGTGTGGTGAATTCTGTGCTATACGGTTGTTGAAGGAATACGTCCGCGCTGAACATTGACCGCCTCTGGCATATGTTCAGTTGCCTGTCTTCGGTAGCTTCTCTCAGGGAGGAAGGGCCGCAGACTTAATAATAGAGATGCTCAGAGCTAGGTAGTAGATTAAGTTCAACTTCTCCATAACGTATTGAAAAATGTTCTATATCCTTCATGAAGCTATGTCAGTCTTACGCTCAATTCCTTTGTAAACCTTTCTAACTATTCATATCATTCTATCCAATTCTATGGCAAGGCGACTTAGATATTTTAAGCATAAGCTTTAAGCTACGACATCTTCCGGTTTAATGTTAAAAGCCAAACCGATTTGCCAATACTTGTCAGGCCTCAAGTCTTGAGGTTTAACCTCTACTACTGGCTCTGAGTTTAGGAACTTTCTGTCAAACCTTGTTTTAACAGCGTAATACGGAATCTAGCAAAGCTTAAATGTCTTCTACATTTCTACACTTCCCCCACTATGAGCTTAGATTTCGACAAGATCAGAGTTATCCTTGCCACAGACTGCGGCAGTACCACAAGCAAGGCCCGTTTCTTCAAGAAGTTAGGGGATGAATACCGGTATGTAACCAGCGGAGAGGCTCCGACAACGGTGGAGGCTCCCTACGAAGATGTGACTCTAGGTGTCAGAAACGCGGTGAGGGAGGTTGAAGAACTTACAGGTCATAAGCTTCTTGGTCCAGATGGGATAATCTATCCTTCAAGAGGCCAGAATGAAGGTGTCGACCTATACGTTACTACTAGTAGTGCAGGTGGGGGGCTCCAGATGCAGGTGGCAGGGATCATTAGAACTATGACGGCGGAGAGTGCTGAACGGGCCGCCCTAGGAGCTGGAGCTATCGTCATGGATGTCCTCTCTATAGATGACGGGCGTGAACCTTGGGAGAAGATAGATCGGATGCGTTTTATGAGGCCGGACATGATTCTTCTTGCAGGTGGCGTTGATGGAGGTAACGTGTCCCATATCGTCGAGCTTGCTGAATATATCAGGGCGGCCAACCCACAGCACCGTCTAGGAAAGTTTAAACTCCCCATAGTTTACGCTGGGAACAAGTCTGCGAGGCCGCAGGTAGATAAGATCCTTGGAGATAGCTTCGCCGTCCAGATGGTTGATAACGTCCGGCCAGTCTTAGAGGTTGAGAATCCCGAGCCAGCCCGTGATGCGGTTCATCATCTATTCATGGAACATGTTATGTCACATGCCCCGGGATATGATAGGTTGATGAAATGGACTCCGGTGCCTATCATGCCTACACCTGCAGGCGAGGGAGCAATGTTCCAAACATTCGCCAAGGCTCATAATGCTAATCTGATAGGGGTTGGCCTAGGAGGCGCCACAACCAATGTCTACTCAGTCTATGATGGAAAATTCGTCCGAAGCGTCAGCGCCAATCTAGGAATGAGTTATAGTATCTGCAACGTCCTCAAAGAGTCTGGCTTGGATAACATATTGCGATGGCTACCCTTCGAGATAGATAGAGTTGAAGTCCGAGATAGGCTTCGGAACAAGATGATCCGTCCGACCACGATCCCCCATACTTTGGAGCAACTCATTATAGAGCATGCTGTTGCTCGAGAGGCCCTGAGGTTGGGCCTAAGTCATCATAAATCTATAGCAAGGCCCCTCTTAGGTGCACGAAGGGAGATGACGATGGAGGAGCGTTTGATGGATCAGGATAGGACGAAGACGTATATCGACATGCTCAGGATAGATTGGGTAGGTGGAACAGGCGGTCTTCTCTCCCACGCGCCTAGAAGGGTTCAGTCAGCCATGATTCTCATCGATGGCTTTCAAGTCGAAGGGGTGACAAGACTCTTCCAAGACAGCGTCTTCATGATCCCTCATCTAGGCCTCCTCTCAACAGTCCATCCGAAAGCTGCTTTAGAAATCTTTGAGAAAGACTGTCTGGTAATGCTTGGGACATGCATAGCATTCAGCGGGAAGCTTAGTGAGAATGACTACGGCAAGAAGATTGGGGAAGTTACCATAAAGATGCCTGATGGAGAAGTCCTTGAGAAAGAGGTTGAGTACGGTACGATCCAGAGGATAAAGCTTGGGGAAGGCAAAGTTGCAGAAGTAGAAATCAGGCCCTCTTCACCTTTCCGGGTCTCTGCCCAGACCGGGGTTGGCCGGAAATTTACTACAAACATTAGCGGCGGAGT
>JAWBNY010000023.1:0-10555 GCA_038826985.1 Bathyarchaeia archaeon
CACTTTAACGGCTCCGGTTCTGAAGGCAAGAGAGTCCTTTAGTGGGTCGAACTTCTCCAATGAATTCAAAGGGATCTCAATAGCCTTGAGGCCTGTTTTTCCATGGAGAGTTTCCGGTAGTCTTATTAATCTATGTATGTCTGTTGTTACAACAGTGTCTATTGCTGAAGCCTGTCGTCTTATCCCGTCTTCAGCTAACTTTATCAAATATTCAATTTTCAAGTCTCTACTCACTGTTTTTTTTCCTTCAGAGATTGAATCAAGTATCTCTTCTCTCTTCTTTTGAATGAGTTTTGCAGTTTTCTTCGAAAAGCCTAGTTCGCTCATCGTGTCGACGGATACTTCCCCTAATACGTCGTATATGCCACGCATTATTCTACCTCCCCAACCCGGACTATTCAGTTCAGGCAACAGTATCGTTCTTTTTTTTACATCATTTCTCTGAATCAGTCCATGAAATTCGAGCTTTAGTCCTGTTCCAGTTATGTAGTCCGCGATCTCTTTCCTAGAATTTTGGTCGAGATTTTGAATGTTTGGGTCCTCAATATGTACATGGTATCCTCTCTGTCCGCTGAAACAGACGGTTATTGTCTCTTCTTTGAATCCAAAATCGAATATTAGAAAATCCAGTAGCTTCTGAGTTTCGTTCTTTGCTGCATCAAGACAGATATCACAAATCCACCCCTCTGTTTTGAATTTGGCTCCACCACACTTGACACATCTAGCTGGTTTTTCTCCGATGGCGGCTATATTTCCACAGTTTTCGCAGATCCAGTAATCATGACTTTTTTTGCATGGTGTTTGAATATGGTCTGAGTCTATGTCAAAGATAAGGTCTGCACCTAACCATTTTTTCTTATCCATAGCATTCTCAGGATACTCATAATAGGCTGAGGAATAGTAAATGTCGGATGGTGAAACAGAGGTTATGAAGCTCTGTAGCTCCTCCGCCGTCTTGAAGGCCCTGTGCCTTATCATCATCTTTTCATGAAATAGAATTGCCCCAAACTCTCGTTTTGAAATTGATGAAGGAGGTTTTATCTTACTGACATTTTCCAAATAGTATTGTCTAAATATTTTCTGTACAAATTCCTGTTCAATAACTCGTTTCATTTCCTCTCCGCTGGAGGGCATTAGCCTTCCTGAAATAATATTTCAAAGGATGTCTTATGTTTTTACAGAGGTCGTCTGGGTCTGTACAAAGGCTATGCGTTTGGAGGCTACGGCAGTTCGGTGGTGAGTATCGTGTGCCGGAACCTCTGTAACCTGCTATATGCTCTATTTGATATCTAGTGAAGCTCTCATCGACATCGGATATTGATGTGTACAGCTTTAAAAGTTCATCAACCTCTCTTCCAATGTTCAGTAAGAAAGATGTAAGCGTGAAACGCCCCACATGTGGGATATGCTGTCCGCTTAGGAGCGCATCATTCAATCTTCTTATACAAGGGGGGAAGGCGTCTACGATCACTTTCTTAGGCATCCCATCCATCTTTAGCTTTTCTTTTCTCTCGTTCAATAGATGAACAATTTTTTGTACCCTTTGGTCGAAGAATGGTGGAAGCTCAGCCTTTGGACTTTGCTCTAGCATTCTTTCAAACCTGGTTCTTACTTCCTCTGCTATAAGGCGTGCTAACTCTTCTTTTCGAAGAAGAACTTCCCCATCGCATAGTTTACGATTTACCAGCTTCCATCTATCTTCATGGAATCTTGCTGCGTTTCTAAGATAGTCGATGAAGTTCAAGGTAATTACTGATGGTCTTCCAAGTTTATATGGACTAAGTTTAGCCCTCCATCCCATGCAGGTTGAGGCGATGTTAACTACTTTGATGTCGTCTTCCTGTTTGAGGAGTTCATAAGTTCTTTTAGCTTCTGCTAAACAGTAGCGTCGTTTAAGAAAGCTATCCCCGATGCTTGCTACGAAGGCCATGGCTACTGGAAATGAAAGAATCTCAACATCTTCTGCTTGACCTTTTCTCCATGCTACTTTACCGTCAACAAGACTCTCCTCAACACGTTGTTCAGCACGTTCTATCACTCCTAAGTATTCTGGGCTATCTAGTTCCTCTAGACGTAGGTCTAGAGCTTTTACATATTCTGATGCTCCCTGGATAAAGGGATACTTAGCGTATTCCTGTCTTGAGGACAGCATTAACCATAACTTCTCGTTTATTTCTTATATTACCTCTGGAGGAAGATATATACAGTGCTTTTAAGGCTCTACTCCTGTTAAAGGCCTATCGGGATGCCGTTTCCAAAAGTGAAGGATTATCATAAACCTGGGCAGCCTTTAGTGCCCAACTCGTATGGGGTATTCTACTCTCTCATAAGTGTCTGTTACTGGTTTGTCCTAGGCTTCCTAGAGATATCCTCTAAGGAATCAATCGCTTTGGCGACTTCAGTTCTTTTTGGAAGCAACATGGGTCTTTTGGACGACATGATTGATCTTCGATGGCGTTATAAAGTGATCCTACCTATCTTTGCATCCCTTCCATATATTGTTCTAAAACCTTCTGATAGGACAGCAATAATGCTTATTCCATTCGGTATTATTGATTTTCACGCTCTTTTCTTCCTTTTCTTCATACCGCTCATGATTACTGTGGTTACTAATACATACAATCAACTTGGAGGACTTAACGGTCTTGAGTCAATGACTGGTCTCATCATAATTGTTGGATTGACTATTGCTTCGGGGAAAATAGTTCTCATGGTTGTACCAATACTATGTCTCACTGTGCTTAGCTACATAAGTTTCACAGGCCGAGCCTTCATTGGAAATGTAGGAACATTTTCTATCGGGCTTACGCTTGCAGTCTTCTCAGTGTTGATGAATCTAAAGTTGTTTCTTCTAATCGCTCTTTCACCATTCATACTTAACTCGCTTTTAATTCTATTCTCAAACTACATTCTTCATGAGCGAGCAGAGACATTTATTGACGAGAAAGGTCTTCTGTACAGCCACAAAGTGCGCAGCTTAAGAACACTTGTACTTCACAACCGGCATATGAGTGAGCGTAGAGTTGTTTTTGTAATCTGTTTTCTTGTGTGTTCATCAACTACGGTTGCGCTTATGTTCCAGAAGTTGGTTTAGAGGAAGCAAAAAAGGAGGAAGGTGGAACTACTTCTTCACATATTCGCGGAACTTTTTCCCACAGCATTCATACATCTTGACGTGAACTTTTGGACTGAGATCCCACTCTTTGATAGGCTTGCTGATATCCTTTCCGCAACTTGGGCACTTCATTACGTAACTCCCACTAGATGCATTGATATTGATCCTTATAAGAATTTCAAGAAGTTTTTTAATCTCTAGATTTTATCACGTTTTGGTTTTGAGAATGCAGTTATCTCCGATTCGTTAGCTATAGATTTTCTTTTGGGAACGCGTCTTAGATACTTTTTTCGGTTCTTTGGTTAAGTCTTTGGACAGATTGACTGATAACAACTTATATTTAGTAAACTAGGGCAGATATTTACTAAAGATGGAATCTTGTTTATTGTTTGCTTGGCTTCGTTTTTTGAATATAAGTAGGTTCTTTTCACCTCTATCGGAGGAGAGCTTAGTTTGAAGTGTGTTGACTTATGGTATCTTAATCCTGTGATGCTTAATGTTATCCTAATACAGTTCTTTGGTGTTATGATTTGAACGTATTTAGTCTATTGAAGGAGGAGATTAGGCTTATCATAAAAGAGACTGGTATGCTGGAGCCGACAGAGCCTCAGAGAAGAGCTATTCCCGTGGTTCTTAGAGGTGTTAACGTTCTTCTTTTGGCCCCTGCAGGTACCGGGAAGACCGAAGCCTGTATGTTACCTGTGTTTGACATGTTCTTAAGGAATGGCTCAAGGCTTGGAGTCTCGATTCTATATATCACCCCTTTGCGGGCACTGAACAGGGACATGCTGAGGCGGATGATTTTCTGGGCAGAAAGTCTCGGTATAAGTGTCGAAGTTCGTCATGGCGACACTGCCAAAAAAGTTCGTCGACTTCAGGCTTTGAAGCCTCCGAACATGCTAATAACAACTCCTGAGACGCTTCAAGCGATACTTCCTGGTAGTATGATGAGGAAGCACCTTACTTCAGTAAGATGGGTTATTATAGACGAAATACATGAGCTTGCTGAAGATAAACGTGGTATTCAACTTACGCTTGCCTTAGAAAGGCTTAAACGAATCACTCAGAAGGAGTTCCAACGCATAGGCATCTCCTCCACTGTAGGTTCACCCGAACTCGTTGCTAGGTTTTTATCTGGCACTAGCCGTGAGATTGAGATCGTAGAGGCCCTGTCCACCGGTAATTATAGATATTCTATAGAGAGGCCGATACCGGGGGAGTCTGAGTATGAACTGGCCCAGAAACTTTACACGAATCCCGAAGCAGCTGCACGTATCTTACGAATCAAGGAAATTGTTGAGAGCCATACATCTACTTTGGTTTTCGTCAACAGTAGACAGAATGCTGAGATGCTTGGATTAAGGTTCAACATACTTGGAAAAGAGATCGGTGTGCACCACGGGTCTCTTTCTCCTGAAGAACGTCATTCAGTGGAAGATGAGTTTAGGTTGCGGAAGCTCAAGGGTGTTGTCTGTACTCCCACGCTTGAGATGGGTATAGATGTAGGAAGCATAGACTATGTGGTTCAATATCTTTCTCCAAGAAGAGTGTCATCATTCATTCAGAGAGTAGGTAGGTCAGGACATAAGCCTGGTCAAGTTCATGAGGGAACAATTATTACCGCATATCCAGAGGACACGCTTGAGTCGATAGCCATTGTGGCTAGAGCATTAAGAGGGGCGCTTGAACCCGCAAGGCTTCATGAAAATGCTCTCGACGTCCTCGCCCACCAGATAGCAGGGCTGATACTAGATGAAAAAGAGGTATTGATACAAGATGCCTATCAAACGGTTCGTCAAGCCTTTCCATACAGAGAGCTGGAACTTAGCTCATTTCTATCTGTGCTCGAGTTACTTGAAAGCCTTCACATAATAGAGAGAACAGGAGACAGTATCCGTCAACATAGAAGAACTAGGCGATACTACTTCGAGAATTTATCAATGATTCCAGACGAGAAGATATATCCCATAGTTGACATCACGACTGACCGTAGAGTTGGTTTTCTAGGAGAAGAATTTGTGTCCACTAAGGCGAAGGTGGGTCTGAACTTCATATGTCGCGGCCTAGTATGGCAGATCGTTTGTATAGGAAAGGAAGGCCTCATATATGTGAAGCCTGTTGACGACCCCACAGCAGCCGTACCTGGCTGGGACGGTGAGATCCAGCCGGTTCCATTTGAGATTGCGCAAGAGGTTGGACAGCTGAGGCGAAAAATTGCCTTGGCCATCAGTAACGATACTCCAGACGCCACAGCCTTCTCGATGAATGGGGCAAAGATTGAACACTACGGGCTTAGAAAGGTAATCGAGGAGATACAGGAGATGGTGGATCTAGATCTACCAGTGCCCGATGACAAAACCATACTTGTAGAAGGCTATGAACGCTTTGTCATCATTCACTGTGCCTTTGGAGAAAGGGTGAATCGTTGTTTAGGATATATCGTAGATTATCTGTATTCGGGTAAAGGTCTTATCCGAAACTGGTGGGCCGACGGATATAGGCTACTGCTTGAGCTTTCAGTTCCGGCATCAAAAGCATACTTACTTGAGCTTGTTAATAGGCTTTTCAAGCATACAGTAGACGAGGTGGACAAGCTTTTCGAAGAATGCATCATAAGCCACTTTCCTTTCGGCTACGACCTAAAGTTTGTAGCGGAACGTTTCGGGCTCCTTCCTCGAGGCATATTCCTAAGCGACGAGGATCTAGATGAGCTCTGGCTGAGGAATAAGGGTAACCCTGTTGGAGTGGAGACTATACGTGAGGTTAAGATGAAGAGAGTTGACCTTGATAACCTGAAAAACATACTCGCTAGAATAAACGCTAAGGAAATAGAAGTTCAAATATGCTTGGCTGAGAAGCCTAGTCCACTTGCATACCGAATGCTGCATCACTTCGCAGAAGTGCCTGAGATGATGGCTCCTGAAACCGTTAGGGCTGATATTTTAGCGAGGATGGCTAAGGCGGTTGGAGAGCATAGTGTACGCCTGTTGTGTCTGAATTGTGGCAATGTGGAACAGGAGAAACAGGTCAAAAACTTAGAGGAGAGGCCATGTTGTTCTCGTTGCGGCTCTGGTTTGCTGGCTGCATATAACCGTCTGCGTCAATCCATAGTATCAAGTGTCCTCAAAAGGTTGAGTGGGCAAACCTTGACGATGGAAGAGCAGAGGTGGCTAACAGAAGCTAGAAGGAATGCGGATATAGTCCTCTCTTACGGTAAGAAGGGAATAGTTGCATTAAGTATAAGAGGAGTAGGGCCTCAGACTGCGTCTCGTATTCTTGCCAAAATGCATCTACACGATGAGGAGTTCTATAGAGATCTGCTTGACGCTAAGATTCGATACATGGAGACACGGCAATACTGGAGAGATAGTTAAAGGCCTTATCTAGAATGGTGACCTAAAACATGCACTTAGTTTTCCTATATGCTAGTTAGGCAAAAGGCTTCTTCGCTATGTTCTTGTTCCCTACACGTGTAACTACCATCCACTGATGGCAAAATGGGCAAGCCGTCAAAGTATTTTGCTGGAAGAAGTACAAATCAGCCGTAAACCCGATGTTGCAGAATGGGCAGACAAGAGGTTGGTCATGGCTAGGCTTGAGACTAAGAAGTATTGCTCCACAGAGAACTACAACTGCGGCTATTATCAGAACGATGTGAAGCATGACTCAAGAAAGGTTTTTCATGACTTTAATAAAAATCTTTGGTCATCTACTTCTTGGTTTTAGGACTTCGTTCACAAAACGTTTAGAGGCTTGTTTGAGGTCACCTATCTGTAATTAGAACTGCTGTAGTAGCCGAGGCTTCAAGTCTTAGAGAACCATCTAACTGGCCTTCTGGAAGCCTTTCCTCTAGGGGGCTCTTTCCATATGGTGATGCAACTATGGGAAAAACAGTTGGTTAGAGATAGCTCTAATCAACTGTTTTCGAAGCATGATCATCATGGTAATCTGTGATTACATAGTGGTTGCTGGTTGTTATTTCAAACCGTAGCGAGTCCGCTTGATTATCAACTTTTAGTATTATTCCAGATATTGTAAAAAAAGCTTAGGTGCTTATAAATATGACGTGAATAGTGTAGAGAGAAAAGTTATATGATGTTTCTGAACTCTACGAAGGTTCCTGAAGCTGTTTCAAGGCTATGCGAACGGAAAGGGTCAGAGTTGGCCGACGGCAATCAACTTCACGCAGGTGAAAGGTTATGAAGCAGCTAATCCACAACGGCGTACTCGTTCCTAGATACGAGCCGCTTGGGTTTTGCATCGGCTTTAGAGGAAAGAGAATTCTCCTTACATCTGAACAGGAGGAAATGGCTGTTGCATGGGTTAAGAAACTTTGGACAGAATACGTTCAGGACCCAGTTTTCTGCAAGAACTTCTTTAGGGATTTTGCAGCAGCTTTGCATATTCCGACAGAAGTTTCTCACCAAGATTTTGATTTTGGCGAAATAGTGAGCTACCTAGATGCAGAGAAAGCTCGGAGGTTGGCGATGAGTAGAGATGAGAAAAAAAGACTTGCGGCTCAACGAAAGGCTGTTAGGGAGGAGAATAAGAGGAGATATGGGTATGCAGTTGTCGATGGCGTAAAGGTTGAGCTTGCTAACTATACTGTGGAGCCTTCATGTATCTTCACAGGGAGAGGTAAACATCCTCTTAGAGGCAGCTGGAAGCAGGGTCCAAAGGAGGAAGACATTGTCTTAAACTTATCACCTGACGCTGCTACTCCCACTGGACGTTGGAAGGGAAGGGTTTGGGAACCGGATTGTATGTGGATTGCGCGATGGGACGACAAGCTCCGAGGCAAGAAGAAATATGTTTGGCTGTCTGAAAGCTCCTTTATCAGACAGCAGCGTGATATTGAAAAGTTTAACAAGGCATCAGAGTTAGCATTAAAAATTGATAGTCTTAGGAAGCATATTCACACAAACCTTGATAGCCCAGACCTTCTAAGACGTAAGATCGCAACTGTCTGTTATCTAATAGACTTCCTAAAGCTTAGGGTGGGCGATGAAAAAGATGAGGATGAGGCTGACACGGTAGGGGCTACTACGCTTAGACCAGAACATATCCAATTCCTACGAGGTGGTGTTACAGTATTCCAATTTTTAGGTAAAGACTCAGTGCAGTGGGACATTAAATGTAAGCTTCCTCGAGCTGTTTTCCGCAACTTGAAGGAGTTTGTCAGAGATGCAAAGTCATCAATATTTGACGGTGTCCGCTCTGAGAATGTAGCACTATTCTTAGATGAAGTAGCCCCAGGCTTTACACCTAAGGTCTTTCGAACATACCATGCCACCAAGGTGGCGAGGGAGACGCTTCAAAAAGCAGAAGTTAAGAGGTCTGACCCTGTTTTCCTGAAGAAATATTTCGCTACCTTAGCAAATCTGGAAGCTGCGAAAGAGTGTAACCATAGGCGAAAGCTTCCAAAGAACTGGGAGGAAAGCCTAAGAAGGATGGAGGAGAGGCTTAGTATTCTTGAGGGAAGAGCATCTAAGTCTGCAATACATAAGGCTGAGGAGCTTAAAATGCGCATCGAGCTTAAGAAGGCAACTAGAGACTACAATCTGAATACTTCGCTCAAGAGCTATATTGACCCGAGAACCTACTATGAATGGGGTAAGAAAGTTGACTTCGATTGGAAACTATACTACAACAAGACCCTGCAAAGGAAGTTTCAATGGGTTGAGTCAATAGATTCAAAAAAGATAGTGTAAACTCCTTCAATTTCTGAATATTTTCATAGCCTTTCAGTCTAAGTGTATATTTATGTGACAGTATTTTACAAATTTAGATGGCTATCCCAGCTCCTATTACTTCCTAATATCTATCTTTATACACTCAAAACCTTTATGTAATTGAGCCTATGTAGCGGAATTGGTTTTGGGAGGTTTCCTATGTGTTTGAGATTAGATGGCATGGAAGAGCTGGGCAGGGCGTAATAACTGTCAGCCGCCTTCTGGGTTATGCTGCTCTGCTTGAGGGAAAGCATGTCCAAGCCTTTCCAGCTTTCGGACCGGAACGGTTAGGTGCACCGATGATGGGTTTCACCCGTGTCAGCGATGAGCCGATCGAGATTCACAGTTTGATATATGAGCCTGATATAGTGGTCGTTCTAGATGATACTGTTCCAAAAATAGTGAATGTTACCGCCGGTCTTAAGTCTTCAGGGAAGATCCTATTGAATTCTAAGCAGAATCCAGCTCAGTTCAAGAAGGAGATGAACATTAACAACAGAGCGTACACGGTCGATGCTACAAAAATCTCCTTTGACGTGCTCGGAAACGCTAGGGCCTTTAATACGGCAATGCTGGGAGGCCTATTAAAGGTGGAGCCATTAGTCTCTATTGAGTCCCTCTCACGAGCCTTTCATGAACGGTTCAGGAAGGATTTAGCGGAGAAGAATATTGAAGTTCTTAAAAAGGGGTATGAGCAGGTGATAGAAGCATGAATGAGGCGAAGAAGCTGGTGAGTCTTGCAGACCGGATGAAGCTTTCTTGGAGCCTTATGCCTATTGGTGGTGCGATGTTTGAACCAGGTTCAAGCGTTGAGTACAGAACAGGTGACTGGAGAATTCAGAGTAGGCCTGTGATAGACCATAGCAAATGCATAATGTGTTTGATGTGCTGGATTGTATGCCCTGACGCCTCGATTCAGCGCACAGAAAAGTCTGTTGAAGTGGACTACTACCATTGTAAGGGCTGTGGCGTATGTGTGAATGAGTGTCCAGTAAAATGTATAAGTATGGTGGCTGAGTGATGTGGTGAGAAGAATCGTGAAAAAAGACTACCATGGAGCAGATGCGTTTCAAACAGGGGCGAACATGACATCCTGTTCTACGGAAAGTGCAACTTTGCGAAGGCAGAGCCTAGTAGGCTATAACGGGAATGAGGCTGTTGCTTTTGCTGTCAAGCAGTGTAACGTAGGTGTTGTTGCTGCCTATCCGATTACTCCTCAGACAATAATTGTGGAGGCACTAAGTCAATACGTTGCTGATGGTGATGTTGAAACAGAATTTATATGCGTAGAGTCTGAGCATTCAGCACTCTCCGCCTGTATTGGCAGCAGTCTTGCCGGGGTCAGAGTGTTCACTGCGACCGCCAGTCAAGGGTTAGCGCTTATGCACGAAGCACTTTATGCAGCCTCAGGTCTTCGCTGCCCAATAGTTATGGCAGTTGCGAACCGCGCTTTATCGGCACCGATCAATATTCATGCTGACCACTCAGATATGATGGGTTCTAGAGATTGTGGCTGGATTCAAATATATGTTGAAAATGTCCAAGAGGCGTATGATTGGACTATTATGGCTTTCAAAATAGCTGAAGACCCTGCTGTTCAGTTGCCTGTTGCAGTAAACCTGGACGGCTTCACACTGACACATTCTATGGAGAATCTATATGTGTTGAAAGATGGTGAAGTTGCAGAGTTTCTGCCGATGCGGAAGGC
>JAWBNY010000024.1:0-10467 GCA_038826985.1 Bathyarchaeia archaeon
GGACTTATCAAATATGTTACTTGAACGGATACCTGCACTTTGTACGGACCCGGAACCATCTCGTTCGCAACCTTAGCGACATCAACACCGGTAAAGCTTCTGTAAGGAAGTGGATAAGGCTGATAAACATTCTCCGAAATCGTGTGCACACCTGAGAGCTTGATACCAAGTGTATTTGCCACGGTTTCCGCTTTGCTCTGCGCATCGAGAACTGCGTTCTTCAACGCTAGGTTACCAAGCTCTTTCAACACGCTGTCTGAGACAGCAAACTGAATGCCGTACACTTGGTTTACACCAACGCTAACAGCTAGGTCGATGACCTCCCCACTTTTTACACCGAGTTGACCGACCTCGGCTGACACCACCGTCACTAAGATCTGGTGTTCAGCTCTGTATCCAACAAGCACTGCCTGACCTTTTTCAGGATACTCAAAGATAGGGTAGATGTTGTAGGCCGATGTCTCAACATGATTCTTTGGAATTCCTGCATTAGCAAGCCTACTTAGGAGTTGTGAAAGAATATGGGCATTTTGGGAGTTCGCTTCCTCCGAGGTTTTTGCTTGTGTGATAATGCCTAGAGAGATCTTTACCTTATCAGGATCCGCGGTGGCAAAACCATTGCCATTGACAACTAAGGTATTGAAGACATTGTTTGACTGGCTCAGGGAAGTATCTACTCCGGAAACTAACTGAGTTCTTATACCGTAGACGGCATAAGAAAGGCCGGCTGTCAGGCCAACGGCAACAGCCGAGATCAATATGAAAACTATCCATTGTCTTTGCATCTGCTACCACACGATGATATGGCCCTTTGGAGACCTATTAAGACATATGTTAGAACAAGCCGTACACAACCTAGAACGACCTAAGCAGACGGCGTGTCTTGACCGAATCCTCAACATCTCGGAAGTTATACAGATTGACTAAACATTATTCTGTGTGCTTTAGGATATAGAAGAGAGTTTAGACCTCCAGCTATTCGTAGGTTTATTCTATGAACGGGACATCTGTTCTAGCTGTCCTAAGCTTCTTTAAGCATGTATGGCAGAGCCTTCCGCGAAATCTGCGAGCCTATGTCGATGGAAGTTAACATTATGCTTGCGAGAAGCCTAAACAGAAACTCAACGGTAGCTTATGACCAAGCCTCGCTGAACAATTTTCATTTCAGATGTATTAGCCGCGTCGAGGAGTACTCAAATGGATCTACTCAAAGCGATGGCTGTATATCTCAAGGTTCTTCAAGTGGACGCTTTACCAGAAGAACCGAATGCTAATGGTCACATTAACAGCCAGACACGACTTACAGGTTACCAGCTCTTCAATGGATGAACAAGGGTGCATCTACAGGAATGCTTTCTCCACAATTCTAGGTAACCTATTCAGGCTTACATTTAATATAAATACACATCCGTCGAGGCTCTTGATCCTTCGAGTCCAACGTAACCTTAGCTACCTGTTAATAAGCCCTGTCTAGTATCAGTGGGTACACAGAAGCATATGAATTAAGGGGCCAGTACCTGTGGCTACTATAATCAGACCTAGATATATGAACACTGAGAGGTGTAGATGAGTTAACTATGCCTAACAAGCTGAGGAGATGCAGCAAATATCCTAGGCTAAGGAGGCTGCTATCTCGCGTACAGTCGAAAGGAAGACATCCACTTCTTCTTCTGTGTTGTATATGTATAGAGAAGCGCGCACCGTTCCTGTGCTCGAGTGGATGACCTCCTTAACCGCTGGATATGAACAATGGAAACCGGAACGCACCATCACATTGCTGGAGACGTCAAGTGCAAGTGCAACATCATGAGGGTTGAGGTTGCCTATGTTGAAGGATACTACCCCTGAACGTTTTTCAGGTTCAGGCCCATAGACATTAACCTTCGGAATCTTGAGAAGACCTTCGTACATACGTTTCGTGAGTCTCTCTTCATGCGCCCTAACTTCGCTGAGCCCTATTCTCTGTAAATAGTCTACTGCTGCACCAAGACCTATAGTCTCAGCAATCGGTGGTGTCCCAGCCTCATACCTCTCAGGATATTTTGTGAGGTTGAAGTCTTCTAAACTGACATCAAGAATTGTACCCCCGCCTATGCAGAGTGGTTCAACTTGGTCAGCAACCTCTTTTCGCATGTATAAGGCACCTGAGCCTGTTGGCCCACACATCTTATGTCCAGAAAAGGCTAGAAAGTCACATCCTAAGCTATGAACATCCACCGGCATATGCGGAACCGACTGTGCACCATCGACAAGAACTAGGGCACCGTGTCGATGAGCAATCTCCGCAACCTCCTTAACAGGCGTAATTGTCCCAAGCACGTTGGAGACATGAGTTAACGCAACCAACTTTGTGTTGTCATTCACTATCTTCTCAAAGTCCGCCAAATCAAGTACTCCTGACTGATCTGGCTTAACTACTTGAACCTCAACGTTGAACTTCCTCTTGACCCTAAGCCAAACAATGAAGTTGGAATGGTGTTCAATAGCAGTTGTCACGATACGATCGCCCTTCTTCCAGCCGAGGCCGGAGGCAACAAGATTTATTCCCTCTGTTGTGTTCTTCATCATGGCGACCTCTGAGCTACTTGAAGCTTTTATGAAGGAGGCGACTTTATCCCGAGCCTTGTCATATTCCTCACTCGCCTTCATAGAGAGCCGATGAACTCCACGCTCTATGTTTGCCCGGTACTGACGGTAGAACTCTAACATCTTCTCAAGAACAGGCTCAGGTGTAAGACTTGAGGCCGCATTGTCGAAGTATATTATTCCCGAGTCCAAGATCGGAAAATCTTTGCGAATTTTGGTCACATCCATAGCTGATACTCCGAGACACGATGCTTGAAAACAAACTACCCTATATAAGTTCGAAGGAGAATGAAAATCTTATTGTAAGTATATGTGCCTACGATAAGGAAAAACAGCAGCTATAAGATGGAGATGGATTATTGTATTCGTATTGCTCAAATCTCGCCTTTCTTCTCAGCCACAATATATGCTTTCACCTCCGCCTCAGACATCCTTTCCACTCTAAGTAACTGAACCTTATCACCACGTCGACATTTCACAAGCACAGCACCTGTTCCATCACAGTATCTGGCAGTTAATCCAGCAGCGGTATGGAGCGTTGACCTCCTAGGTCTACCCTGAAGTAACGCGATTGGTCCGTTGACCTCAACGGGTTCTAGGTAGGTCATATGTCCGTCATCTAGGCCTAGCAAAGCCTTATTCTCACCTTCATTTCTGCCCACAATCACTTTAACATCCCCAAGACGGAAATGTCGCCCAACCCGCAATAGAAGTATATCTTTCAATGAAATTCTTCTACGATGGGCAAATAAGTCCTTAATTCTTGGCACAAACTCCTTCTCAGTTAAGAGGCAACCCCCGCTAGGCATTGGAAAACTGGATAACCCAAGAGTCTTGGCCAACTCAAGCTGAGGCCTCCGGCTACGCCCTCTGATCGATAACAATCTGCTACGGTCAACCCAGCCTCTACGCTCTGCTTCAGTCTCAGGCAGAAGTTGGGCAGACAGAGGACGTAGAACCTTCCCCTCAAGGCCTGCCTCTTTCTCCACGATCCTCAATGCCTGCTCATTCTGGGACATCGGACGTTCCCCAAGAACCTCACCTGTAAAAATGAATTTGGCATCGATCTGTCGCGCATATCGCTTCGCCATTCTCAACATGAACGCATGGCAGTCAATGCAGGGATTCATCCCTGAACCATAGCCATACTTAGGGTTGCGGATGATACGTAGATATTCTGACCCAAGTTCGATCTTCTTCAATGGTACGCCTAGAGCTCTGGCTGCTTCCTCTGCCCGATCTCTTTCATGGGAGCGTCCATGTATAGGTGAAGTGAAGTTGACAGCATAGACGTCTACACCTTGATCTAGCATTAGCTTTGCCGCTAATAAGCTGTCTAAACCACCGCTCAGAAGGCCTACAGCCCTTACTCGCCCCATACACAACCCATCAAGACTGATGACTCAGTCTAGGCGAGGGTTAGTAGGTATTTATCTTTAGTGAATTCGCGACAACATGAAAAGTATGGCGTGAAGCTGTTTACACTGCCTGCATAGCCTGAATCATGCCATAGCGAACAAACAAGCATGCAATCTCTTTTGTTTCTTAAAGACGGTTAATCGTCATAACGTATAAGCTTGGCAAGTTACTCATATAAACTCACAACGTTTTTAAGAAGCCGGCAAAGCCTTTCCTGCCATGCATAACAGCCGGGGTGGCTGAGTGGTTTAGGCGGCCGGCTGCAGACCGGCTCTACATCGGTTCAAATCCGGTCCCCGGCTCCATAGCTTCCGCTATTTTATGTGCCATCAAAGTCCACGATGTTGCTATAGTTACAATTTTCTTTTCCATTTGATTTTAGCGTTATTTTCATATTCTGTGAGTCTGGTTTTCATTCTTGAATGGATGTGCCAGTGCTTCCGGTGCTTGAGATATCCTATTCACGTTTCGAGGTTTAACAGGACTATAGCTCATGGAGTTGCCACAAATGACAACTTCTACAGGTATAGGCTCACTTCATTTGGAGAAATTTCAAGGAAGCCTTCTCAACGGTTCACATGGTAGTTTCTACTCATCCAGAAGACGGCTCTTGAATTCTTACAGAAACAGGAAGAGCACACAAATACCATTGATCTTATACCTCAATTTGTCAGAATTTACTTGTGGAGATCGTATGAAGAATGAGCCTAGTAGGAAAGACGGGCTCTTTCCTACTAGACAAAACCCCGCTGGCTACGTGTTAAATTTGCATTCAGACTTACAGATGTTTTTCTATTATTAATCAAGGTAGTGGCTCCTAGCAAAAGAAAAAAGGAGAGGATACACCTTCGTAGTCCAATGAACTTCCAATTGATAGGTGAGTGGGATGGTCAAACCTGTGAAGATTGCAGCAGTACAGATGAGCCCCAAGATCCTTGAGAAGGAGGCGAATTTGGAGAGGTGTCTGGACAGTGTTCGGATAGCCGCGAAGAATGACGCACGTCTGATAGTGTTCCCAGAGTGTGCGCTCACAGGATACTGCTTCTCAACCAGAGAGGAGGCGGTGCTGTCAGCTGAGCCTGTACCAGGATGGAGCACAAGGGCAATAGCGGATCTTTGCAAGGAATTGAACGTGTATGTCGTGATTGGCCTTGTTGAGGCATCGAGAGGTAGAATATACAACTCTGCGGCTCTGATAGGTCCGGAAGGCTTGATAGGGAAGCATAGGAAGTCACATTTACCTGTTCTAGGCCTCGACCGTTTTGTGGAGCATGGGGACTTGCCTTTCCGCGTCTACGATACACCTGTGGGTAAGCTTGGCATGGCAATCTGCTTCGAGATACGCTTCCCAGAGAACCCGCGTGTTCTCGCATTAAACGGAGTCGAGATCCTAGTTCTACCTACAAACTGGCCAGAAGGAGCCGACCAAGTCCCAGAATTTGTAGTAAACACACGTGCATACGAGAATCGCATCAATGTCGTGGCCGTAAACCGAGTGGGTGTTGAACGCAGTTTCCGCTTTATAGGTCGGAGTAAAATAGTTGACACTTCAGGTAGAACACAAGCTGAAGCAGGTTCCGACCGAGAAGAGATTATCTACGCGACGGTAGACGCTGAGTCAGCAAACATAAAACATGTAATTCTGCGTCCAAAGGAGTTTGAGCTACCGCTCTGGACTGAGAGAAGACCAGAAATGTATAGAGCCATAACTCGGAGAAAGCTTTAGAGAATTTAGCACTACAATTACTTAGTTACGGAAAATCTTCAATCTTTATACTCTCAGTTATGGTAACACCTTTGACTTGAAGAAAGTTGACTATCCTATTGAAGTAGTCAGGATTCATTCCCAGAGTCTCGGGAGGAGTCACACCTTCTTCCTTGATTTTACCGTCTAGAAGAAGGCTACATGCGGCGACGTTTGTAAACCCCGTTATACGTGCTATGGAAGAACACTGCATTTTACTATCGTAGTAGTCTATAACCTGTGCTTCGAAGGTGACTTTTCTACCTGAGTCTATGCCAGAGACTTCGACAAGGAGTATGGTAACGTCTGGCTCGTATGTGCTAGTAAGCATGTTAGATAGAATCTTAGCCGTAAATTCTCTTGGAGAAATCTCACATGCTCCGATAGATATAGGCTCTTGACTGAAAAAACCACAATCCCTAAGAACCCTCATTTTCTCCAGATGGCTTGGATATCTTAGAGTCTTCTCATCCATGCATTCGACACCGAAAGGTAATGCTGTATGGAGAAGGGTTCTTAGGCCGTCTGTATAGAAGGACTCTAGCTTCCCTAGGACTGGGACTTCGATAACAGCAGGTTCAGAAAGTGGATCTACAGTGACGATTGTTCGATCTCTAACAATCCTAGCTGGTCGAGTATACTCTTCGATAAGGTCATGTACCGACCAAGTTATTGTATATCCAAGAGGAGGTCTTGGAGTTTGAGGGAGTCCGCCGACTAAGATATGAACCTTTCTTGCTTCTCCGAGCTTTCTTAGATAGTTACCCACCAAAATATGGCTGAGCCCTGGAGCCACTCCACAGTCCGGTATGATGCATGATCCATTCTTCCTTGCAAGCTTGTCCAAAACAAAGGGGTCTTGGGGCATAAAACTGGTGTCAACCATGTCTACTCCAACGCTTGCGGCTTGCTCCATCGCATGGTATCCCAGCTCAGAAGGAAGAGCACCTGACGCAAGATCATGATTTCGAAGCAGGGAGCAGAGCCTATCGGTGTCCCGTATATCCGCCTCGACAGTAAAGGTCTTAGAAACATCTACAAGATTTACCAGTTTTCTACGGTCTATGTCAACAACGGTTATGTGCTCAACGGATTCTAGGCTACTCAAAGATTTGACTATCGAGGTACCTTGGTATCCTGCCCCAAGTACAAGCACTCTACCCATAGACATCTAACACATCCGAAAGCGTAAATGATAAGGCTTCTTAATTTCTTAAAGGGGATGGCCATTCCATAGAAGAGTTGACTAAAAATGGTGAGAGCCCATGAGAGTGCCAGCACAAGAATCTTCGATGCCTTAGCTGCACCCATGAGGCTTAGGATCCTTAGACTTGTCTATTCGCAGGGGCCGTTAAGCTACAGCGAGATTATGGACCATATGAACCTGAACCCAAACAGGGATGCAGGAAAGTTCGCGTATCATCTCCGAACACTACACAACTGTGGGCTACTTACCACAGGGAAGGAATCTAAGAAGTATAGTATCACTCCTCTTGGCCTTCTAATGCTTGATATGTCGCAGAAGATAGATACTGAATCGCTTAGAGAAGAAGGTAAGCTCCTTGTTAGAACCAGCCGCGCAGCTATGGAGGAGTTTGACCGTAATAAGATCATTCAAGCCCTAGTGCGTGAGGCGGGAGTTCCTATAGAGATTGCCCACAGGGTCGCGGAGGAGACGGAGGCTCGGCTTCTCAAGCTGGATACGCTGTATCTTACTGCACCCCTGATTCGAGAATTTGTAAATGCAGTGCTTATTGAGAAGGGGCTGCATGAGTACAGGCATAAACTAACCCGTCTAGGGTTGCCTGTGTACGATGTTTCCCAACTCTTGAAACGTGAAGCTTCATTGACAAGTATTCAGGATGTCCATCGCACTATATCTAGAAGTGTCCTAGCCGAGTATGTCTTGCTAAGCGTCTTGCCGCGACGTGTCGCTGACGCACACCTTGCAGGTATGCTGCAAGTAAATGACCTGGATAGTTGGGTTCTTGGTCCTCAGACCATACAGCATGATGTGCGTGTCTTTCTGCGAGCTGGATTCCCAAGTAGTTCGGCAGACCAAATTTCTATAGCGCTTGAACCACCAAGTAACTTGGCTGAAGCCCTAACCGTGCTTTCCTCACTTGTCTGGGATTGCAGCCGGGAGATAGTTGAGGAGCAGACGTTAAGCCATCTCAACGTTTTCCTAGCACCTTTCGTAAGAGAAGAACCTGAAATACTTCGCAACCTACTTAGACAATTCATCATCTCAATAAACCAAACATCAAACAGAAGCTGCAGGCCAGCCACGTCCTTTGAATTAGATTTTACTATTCCAAGATGTCTACGAGGAGTCGAAGCAGTAGGTCCGCAGGGAAAGATATGCGGCAACTATGAGGACTATGCTGCTGAAGCCGAGAATATTCTCGAAACACTCATAGACCTACTTTACAGCGATGCAGAAGGAAAGCCTATCTTCAGTCCACAGATCATTCTTAACCTGTCAGCAGGTGATGTCGAAAGCAGGAACTTACAAGACCTCATGATGAAGGTACATTCATTGGCCGCAGAGCGTGGAACCCCTATCTTCATCAACAGAGAGCCAAAATGGCAGGGAGATGCGGCGTATCATTCGAGCGGTCTGCGGCTCCCATCTACTTGGAGCGACGACTGGGAGCTGGACTGTATAAGAACTGGCATACTAGGCTCGGTAGGGATAAACTTGCCACGGATAGTATACGACTCTAAAGGGGTGGAGTCTAGAATATTCAGCTCTATAGATGAACATCTATCAATGGTAGTGGATGCTTTGAGGGCGAAAACAAATGTGTTGAACAACCTTCTAGGTGAGGGGTTTCTTTTATGTCTCTCTCGAAACATTGCTGGCGAACCCTACTTTAGGTTGGAGAACGCTCTATTTATTGTAGGTCTCGTAGGCCTGAACGAGGCCACTAAGGTTCATACTGGAAAACAGATACATGAGTCCCGCTCCTCCATGGACTTCGCCTTAAGACTTCTGACATATATATCTACAGAATTAGGGAAATTAGGAGCTTCGGGGTGCCGAGTAGCGGTTGCTCACGGTTGCTCAGAGGAAGCTGCCCAACGGTTCGCTAGACTTGATGTTGAGAAATATGGCTGGGGAACTGTTTATGCACAGGGTACACGAGAGAGCCCTTATTACACGGATCCCACGGTTTCCTCAATAGAAGCCCATCTTCCGCTTCGAGACCGGGTAACTATTGAGGCTAGTTTTCACTCCCTCTACTCTGGTGGCCATATTTTGCCGGTTGACCTTGCCGAGCCTAAACCGGCTTTGGGTTCCCTTCTTGCAACGACTATAGATATCTTGAGACACTCAAATCTAGGGGCCTTCATGTATAACCGAACCTATGGCTACTGCTCCAACTGCCACGGAGTTTTCGGCGGAAAACATCAGAAGTGTCCTCAATGCAACAGCCTCAAGACCTACATAACCTTTAGTAGGTTTGTAACCAAGTATCGGTCTCTAAGTCGTTTGCCAAAGGCAACGGTAGAAGCCCTAGATAGACGCCACCGCTATGTGTTCGATAAATCGACGGCTCAATATTAAAAAATTGGCAATACTCGAGGCCCTGGCTGAAGAGAATAGTGGTTAGGATCTATTTTCTTAATCCCGTATATGGATAAATTGAACGAAGTATTATCTAAAATTCTTTACCTGTTTGTCTAATAGAATAAATAGGAGTAGTATAGAATTCCTAATAGACAGGAGAGATAAGAGCTGGGGCAGCAACATATACATTATCCTGGCCGAAAGCTAAATGATCTGGCCTTAGCCCACAGCAATGGTTCCTGAACTAACGTTAAGTAGGTTGAAGGTTTTGAGACCACGTAATGCTCACACCATCATGGTTCGAACGTCGAAGGGGATGATGGAGCCCTTTGACTCCAGCAGAATAGCACAAAGTCTTCGCCTCGAGACAGGGATAACAGATCCAGTTGCGGCAGAAATCGCAAAGGAAGTTGAGATAGAGATCCGTCACTTAGATTTAGAGTTTGTTAGTGCACCTCTCATCAGGGAAATAGTCAATGTAAAGCTTCTTGAAAGAGGGCTGGAGGAGGAGAGAAAGACCTACACAAGGGTTGGTCTACCCGTAGTTGACGTTGACCGCATGATCACAGGGAAGCATTGGTATTCCAAGGAGAATGCTAATCTCCAGCAGAATCCCGAGACTGTTCATAAACTTGTTGCAGACAGCGTCATCAGAGAATACTCGCTACTGAGAACAATACCGACAAAGCTAGGTGACATGCATATGCGCGGAGCAATACACATCCATGAGCTTGAGTATTTTCCAACCAGACCTTTCTGTCAGTCACATGATGCACGGTTCTTCTTCCGCAACGGCTTCATCGCAGATGGGACGGGAACCCACACGGCGGTAGCAGGCCCGGCAAAAAAAGCTGAGGTTGCCCTACTGCATGCACTTAAGGTTCTACAAGCAAGTCAGGTTAACTGTGGGGGCGGTCAAGGGCTCCACGACTTCAACGTCTTCATGGCGCCTTATCTCACTGGAATGAAGGATGAAGCCTTACGCCAGCTTGCACAGATGATGTTCTTTGAACTGGGTGAGATGTATGTTGCACGAGGGGGGCAGACTGTTTTCTCCAGCGTCTCCTTAGAGCCGAGGGTACCAAAAACCTACAGAGATGTACCTGCGATAGGTCCGAAAGGGCAGGTTGTTGGGACATATGGA
>JAWBNY010000025.1:0-10021 GCA_038826985.1 Bathyarchaeia archaeon
AACCCGGCCGTCTGAACATGTGAACTGTGAAGGTGGGAAGACGTTGCTTACGATACCGACAAAGTCTGTTAATACGTCCTCAGGCTTGATATCCTTTATCTTCCGCTGTTGCTCATTCTGAAGCGGCAAGCTGATAGATGCTGGCGGCTCTAAAGCTGTTATTGAACCTCTTGTCCCTACGTTAACCTCGGGTCGACCACTTAGTCCTGCACGTACATAGCCATGGTTAACTTTAACAACCATTCCAGGTAAAACTTTCTTTCTCTCAAGCAGCTCCGCTTTTTCATCCCAAAGGACAACGTTGACTGTGGCGGTTTCGTCCTGGAGCACGAATCTACCTACTTTCCCTAAGGCTCCGTTCTTTCTGCTGAACGTTCGGGTTGGATATGTAAGGATCACCTTTCCTGTGACTGTTACATCCGAGGCTCCTGTGACAAGGTCTTTTAGCTTTAGGGTTGTTGGAGACATATCTGTGGTTACGTCTACTCCTAGTTCCCTTGCAAGCATATAGGCTGCCCCCTCGTCTGTGAGAAGTCGGCCAGCTATCTCACGTTTTAGCTTGACCATGCTCATGATCCTGTCCATGGTTAAGTCGGGTCTTGCAGAAAGTATCCTTCTAACAACCTCGTCGAAGCTTAACATTTCTCTGCTATATTCTTTTGGCGAAGCTTTAATATTGCTGTTGCCATTAGACAAAACAAGGGTTGACTACGGTTGGAAACAACTTTGTCTAGCGAGAGAATTCTCGGAAAACAAGTAATCGATGCAAATGGGTGGATAGTGGGTTCAGTTAAGGATGTAGCTATTAACCTTAAAAGTAAAGAACTCTCTTTCAGGGTTGCCACAAAGAGCGGCAGTGAGGTATTCATCCGCATTGAGGACATTGCCGCATCGGGCGATGTCATCCTCCTGAGTAAGCCTATAGTTGCCCAAGGGGCATCTGTGTCTGCTCCAAGCCCATCTACCACTCAGGTCGAGGTCGCACCAACCCCAGCGCCTCAGGCCCAGCCTCCAGGTCTATGCCCCGTTTGCCATTATCAGAACGACCCAGGGTCTCGTTTCTGCATAAAATGTGGAACAAAGCTGAAGCCATAGTCGAACGCGGCTGACCGTCACTAAGCTTTTGTAGGCAACAGGAAACCTTGGCTTGGCTATGGATTTGATTTGCTACTCATTAACTTCCTATGGCTATCTAGAACCATATCTCAAGAGTTAGATAAACCACTCACTAAACAGTTCTGACGACCGCACCTTTGTTGTCAGCAGCCACAACCTCAACAGAGGCCTTCTTACCTGTTTGACGCAAGACGTTATCAGCCAACTTTTGCGCTGTGTCTGGACTATCTATGAATGCGTAGACTGTTGGCCCCCAAGAGCTCTGACCAATTCCGAGGGCGCCGCTCTGTTTTAACATCCGTATTAGCCATTGGGAACTAGGGTTGAAAAGACCACCCTGCACAGGCAAGTAGACCCGTCCTGTGTTTATCTGAATATCTGTCAATGCTTTTCCAAACGCTTCGGCATCTCTCTCTATTAAGGCTGGAAGAAGCTTTGATGCGAGGAGAAAGTATCCCTTCTGTATAAGCCTAACAGGTGGCTTTCTCTTGCTAAGGTTTATGAACACTCCCTCTTCCTTTTCTCCGTTAAGGCCTGATGGTGCAGTAACTGGTCGAGCGACGACGAACCTCCATTCATCTGGGAACTCGTGGTGTAGAAGCATCGGGGGAATAGGTATCTCCGAATAGCCGCTGCGTCTCTCTACCTCCGCTTTCGTTCCGCCTGCTATTATAAATCCGCCAAGCTGAAATGCGTATATTCCTCCCCTAGTTGTATGCTTCAGTATCTTTACAAGCTCTTGAAGCGTGGGATTGAGATGGTATGCTGTAGTAATCGCCTTTCCAATTGCCAGACATAATTGTGTGGTTGAGCCGAACCCGCAGTGGCGTGGAGCTAAGCTTCTCAAAACCACTCTTGCCCCTCTTAAGCCATATGTTTCCAAAACTCGCTTAGCATAGAGGCTCCCTTCCTCTGCGTAGGGTCCTTCGACATTCAATGTTTCAGCTTCTTCGGCCTCCACGATTGTTCTCGGTTTGTTAATGGCTAGGATCGGTGCGTAACCGAATCTTCCAACTCCAAACGGATCTATATCCCCTAGGTGGAGTCTTGCCGGCGCAGAGACCTCTATATGCATATTAACCAACTCCTGTTTTTAGCTAGAACTCGGTTACGGCATATTTTCGAACATTGCTTTATGCCATCTCGTTCTTCCAGGTCTCATAGGGTTCAGCTCTCCCAAAACATCCTCGTCCGAAGATAGTTCCTCTCAGCTTTGATTATGTTGAGGTATAAGTCCTCCTCGGTTCTATGGTAGCTGCGAAGTATCCTTACTGCGTTGATGGGCCCTATCCCCCTTCCAGCCATCGCGATGAGAGCTTTTTTCCCATAGTTTTGAATAAGACTTGCACTTCTCCACGCGGTCTTCCAGATCTTCTCTTCTTCCGGTGTGAGATGTGTGCCCTTAATCTTCTTTTTCGCGATCTCTATGAGACGCCCATCCCCTTTGTATGTTGCGGCGATGAGGGTTGAGCCACAGTTAGGGCATCTCAACCTTTCTGGGAGTCTTCTGATCGTCCTCACCGCGTCATAGTCAGCTTGGAAAAGACAGACTAAGCGGGTCTCGTAAGAATCGAGCCTCTCTTTAACAGCGTTAATAATCGCCTTTGATGGAACAACAGGTCTGAGCACATCCTGAGGCGCAATAAAATCTAAAATTGGGAGAGCTAGAGGCGAGTATTTGCTTCTTCTGGAAACCGCAACTACTTCAACTTGTCCAGCCCTAATCATCCGTAAGATCTGTTTCGTATTTTTGATATCCATTTTTTCAACAGCTATCTCCCTCAATGCCTCTTTGTACACAGGTGTTCCCAACAACGTTGAAGGCAGCAACCTACTATCTCTTAATGTGAACTCGGCGTTCTTCTCGATTATTCCGAACCGCTTAGCTACATTCCAAAGTCTCCATGCAAAAAGTGATGTATCGCTCATGGAAGCTTCAATAAGCCGGTCAAGTTCCTCTGGTTGTAGATTTTCAAGGTCCTTTTTAATAATCTCAGGGTCAAGGAAGACCGGTGTAATGAACACGATTCTATAGGGGTCGCACTTGGTTCCAACGTTGACGCCAAAGCGCCCACTTATTATAGACGCCAAGGCCTTTGCCAAGGTCTCGTTTACTAGGTCTCCCATACAGGAGTGGACAACTAGATAATTCTCATAGGCCTCAATGACGATTTTTTTATCTGTCGGTACAGGGTAGCCCTCTTCAACCTGTCTCCTAATAATGTCAACGATCTTTGCAGCAGCTTCAGCCGTAAGCCTATAATTTACGAGGGCTTCCTCTCCTCTTTCTCCCAATTTTATGTATTGCTCAACTTTACCTCTAACTTCCCCGACTTTCTGGGCAACAATATGTGGGACTGGTATGTTTTCTCCTTCCCAGGCAGGTATAGCACCTAGTTTGTGGAGTACGGGTTCTACCTGCACAACTCCTTGCTCCTCGTCAACTCCTAGAATCCGCCATGTCTGTCCGTGAATTACAAACTCTTTACCTGGCTCCCCACTCTCGGCGATGAATTCTTGGTCGAGAGTACCGACCTTTCTGTGATTGACGAAGTCGATAACCTCCAAATGTTTCACGTCTACTATCATTGAGAGGTTGCTGTAATAGTAGCGGAAACAGTGTGGAAATCTTTTCCTTATACTCTCTCCATCATTCCAGATGATTCGCCTCTGTTCAAGCTGCTTTATTACTTCGAGAATTTCTTCCAATATAGTCTCCCGATACAGCCATGATCTACGCACAATTCTGAGAAGGTCTGTAAGATGGATCCGTCCCCGATCCAGAACAAGGCCGACGAGTTGATGTGCAAGAACATCCATGGCGCCCATATGGAAGACAGGTTCTTCGAGAATTCCTTCTTTGGCAAAACTTGCTATCACAGCCGACTCTAGTATATCATCAGGCCACGAAGCAAGGATGATCCCCTTTGAGACTCCGCCTACTATGTGGCCACTCCGCCCCACCCTCTGAACTAGGCGTGTCACCTGTCTTGGAGACATATATTGAACGACGAAGTCTACGTTTCCGACGTCTATTCCCAGTTCAAGTGATGAAGTGCATATAACTGCTTTCAGCTTCCCCTCTTTGAGGTCCAGCTCAGTCTGTGTTCTTGTCTCCTTAGAGAGGGAGCCGTGATGGACACCAACCTTTGCGTCAGGTTGGAGAGCTAGAATCCTAGACGAGATGGCTTCTGCATGCTCCCTCGTGTTTGTGAAAACTAGTGTAGCTCTGTTTCTCTCAACTAGCTCAAGTATCCTTCGAATCCTGCTAATGCTTCCTGAAGGTAGCATGAGCTGTCTTCCATATTCTTCATCGCTGGGGCTTGGTGAGGGGCTCTCAACGGTTACATCAACATGTTTTAACTCGAAACTTTGCAATACCTTGAATTGGCGGCCTTCACCGATTAGATATCTGGCTATATGTTCCACATCGCCAACGGTTGCTGAGAGTCCTATACGTTGAAACTCCCTGCCTGTGAGCTCTCTAAGTCTTTCAAGTCCAATTGAAAGCTGGGCTCCACGCTTGTCCTGCGCGAGTTCATGAACTTCGTCGACAATTACCCATTGTACACCTTTAAGATGCTGCTTCATACGCTGGCCGGGGAGAATTGCTTGGAAGGTTTCTGGCGTTGTAATCAACATATTTGGAGGTCTGAGCGCTTGTAGTCTTCTGACATTTTGAGCCGTGTCTCCATGTCTAACTTCAACATTTATGCTCAGTCCCTCTCCTATTGTGATGATGCGTCTGAAGATGTCTCGATTCAATGCTCTTAGTGGCGTAATGTAAAGTATGCTAACTCCTTGCGTCAGCTCTAAGCTTCTCATCCGAAGGAACAGCTCAAAGACGGGGAGCACAGCTGCTTCGGTCTTACCTGCGCCTGTAGGCGCTATGAGAAGAACGTTACTTCCTTCTAGGATGGCTGGGATCGATAATTCTTGAATCTTTGTAGGACTTTTCCACTCTTGTGTAGAAACCTGTTCTTGAATAGGCTTTGATAGAAGTCCAAACGCACCGGGCATCAAAAAGGCTCCGCTCTAGATCGATGTTTTTGCAACTCTTGCAGTTCATGTTCAAAATATTAATATAGGTTTATAGTATCTGCCCTCATCATTCTATTGAAGCATTCCTGTTCGAGATCTCTCCTCCGGAAAACGAGACCAGTGCTCGTGGACAACCTTCCAAGACTGTTCCTTCTTGGCAAGTACAATCGTCACCCGTGACATGACAGTAAAAGCTCGACCACGCATTGACCCACTGTATCTTATATGAAAGGTCGCGATCGCGGTCTGGCCAACTAGGTCTATTCTGAGGCCCCTAACTTCATATTCATAACTAGTAAGAACCTTGTATGCTCGCTCTTCATTCATCAACGCTTGGGCTGCTTCTTGACGTGTAAAAGGTGGCCAATCATCAAACTTTGTGTAGATACTTTGCTCGAAGAGGCTACGAAGTTTTGCTTCATCCTTGGTTCGAATAGCGTCCAAGCGTGCGTATACTATCTTTTCCAATTCACCTGTGCCGGAATTCTTTAGGCTTGCACCGCAGAAACCGCAGAAATATGCAGCATCAGGTACACTCTGGCCGCAACTCGGACATCTAGTCATGTTTTCACAATAACATACATACTTCGCTGTCTACTTTAGGCTTATTACTAATTGTTGGGTCCCAGACCCCAAAACTTCTCTACGGGAGTTGAAAAAGATGTTTTCTCTTTTCCATATCTTACCGCTGGCTTTGTAAGATGACGCTGGGCCCTAGGCGGGGGAAGGTACAGTCCTGGACAAATACTTCTTGGCAGCATCATCACTGTCGGCTCAGCGTTTACCTCTTTGAGTCCGCAGCGTCTGCACCGGTACCCGCCACCTCGACCCATTGACTCCATACGCTTGTTACAAAACGGGCACGTGGGATTATGTTCTACGAGCACTGGGGCTAGATTGAGTATTTCAAGCCTTTCTAAGTTTACAGTAATGGGCCTTCTTCCTCTTCTAGGTCTGACACCGCCTGAAATCCTGATGTGGTCTCCAACCTCAAGCCGACTAACCACACCTCGAAATCCACCGCTAGGTTCGTATGCGGCACAGTAGACTTCGCCACTACTATTACCGACTCTAAAAAGAACGTGCCCCCCTCGGATAGTTCTGGGTTTCTCAGTAACTACTCCCACGAGAGTTGTAGTTATATAGGATCTGAGTGACGAGATTTCCTGGTCAGCTGGTAGATGCATATCTGTTCCTTGGTTTGTTCTGAAGATAACCCATCGTTCAACTTCCTCCATTATTACGACCTGTCGGAAAGCTTCTTTGACATCCATCGGGGCTTCACCGCGTATACCTAACAAGACCGGGTCTGGTCCTCTTGGAGTGATTAGAACCCTCCTACGTTCTAGGTCGACATTGTTGAACGTCCTGCCTTTGGTGTTTGCATCCATCATAAATACAGAAGCCTCATCTATTTCCCTCGGTTTTCCGCAGTTCTCCTGTTTTCGATACGCAAGTAGTTCATAGGTATGGTCTTCTTCGAGCAGGTTCCCTATACTTGCTAGGGCACCTATAATTCCTCGACCGCTACCATAGCCTATCGCTTCTGCATGTATTTTCTTTATGAGTTGTATTGAATCTCTCTTAGAGACAACGTCTATTAGACAGTTTTTTGCAAATACTTTTGCATCTGGCGGTACTTGACCTTCTAGGAAGACTATTCCTGGGTCAGTTCTAGGTTGTCCTATCTCTGCATGCTCCTCAACTAGGGACACAACTTCGTCCTTAACTTTTTGGGTTATATCTGGTGGGGCCTCTACTCGAAGACAAACAGCAGCGTTTCCACGTGTCTTCCACGGAATGTTGGGGTTCAACCTAACCAAAAGTGGATAGTCTATGAATCTTACGATTTCAGCGAGTCTTTCCACTAGTAAGGCTGCGATGTATGTTGTACATCCGCCTCTCGCTGAATCTGTGTCATCTATGCCAATATGTAGGAGAACCATGTGACTTGCTCATGCTGGAGACAGGTGAGAATAACTATGTTGACTCGGTTGCCATCATTGTTAGAGTTGACCTAACTTTGTTAAGTCGTCTGATGTTCCAAGTTATCACATCTTTCAACTTATCCATGCTCTCCGCTTCGACCTTGGCAACAATGTCGTAGACACCGTATACTATATGTGCCTCTTTTACGTTTGAAATCTTCCTAAGGGCGGTCAATACCTCGGTCTCGGAACCCATCTCAGTATTAATAAGAACGAATGCCATTGGCATTTTCACTGCCTCAACACTAAGATATAGTTTACCGGCATTTATGCTTTGACCAATTCAACTCCTAGATTGAAGGTCTCGACCGCTCATAGGTCACGCGGCCAGTTTCCGTACTATTTTAAGCATGGATGAAGTCATAGGTAGCTGGGTCTCTAGATGGACAAGTCTAGTCTTTCTGTTACTAGTCAAGAGATAGCTGCAATAGAGTTAAATGCAGAGTACCTTGGTGTTTCCTCGAGTTGTCTCATGGAGAATGCTGGCTGCGCTGTGGCTTCTCAGATCTCTTCAAGGTTTGGGGCTGACCAGACGAGGGTTGTCATCCTTGCTGGAACAGGAGGTAAAGGAGGCGACGGAATGGTGGCTGCACGCCATCTGGCTGGTCATGGTTTTAAAGTCAGCCTTGTTTTGGTTGGTAGGCCAGAGCAGTTCCGTAGGGAAGAAGTTAAGAGGAATTGGGCGGTGCTCCAACTCTTGGTGGATAGTGTTTCTATAAGCGTTGCTGATGACTCCTCTCTTATACCTGCAATTGAAGGTGAAGTTATTGTTGACGCACTTTTAGGTACAGGCTTCAGAGGGCAGCTTAAGCCTCCTTTCACTCAGGCTGTTGCAGCTATAAACAAGGCATCGGGGTTCAAGTTGTCTATAGATCTGCCTACGGGTGTTGACCCAGACACTGGAGCTGTTCTAGGTGACGCTGTGAAAGCGAATCTCACAGTCACGTTTCATAAGCCTAAAAGAGGAGTGTTAAGAGCTTCCGCCTACACCGGCGAAATCGTGGTTGCATCAATAGGAATACCTCCTGAGGCAGAGAATCATATTGGTCCTGGAGACGTGTTACTTGTTTCTAGAGAGAGACCTAGAGATGCACGTAAGGGAGACTTTGGCCGTCTACTAGTCATTGGAGGAAGCAAACAGTTTCATGGAGCCCCAACTTTAGCAGCGATGGCAGCCATGAGAACAGGTGTAGACCTAGTTTACGTTGCGGTTCCAGAGGCTGTGGCACATGATGTGGCTGCAGCTTCTCCTGCACTGATAGTTGTGAAGTTGCATGGGTCAATTCTAACAAGGAATAGTCTAGACGACCTAAATCCCTTCCTCTCAAGATGTTCAGCCGTTGTCCTCGGTCCTGGACTGGGCATCCTCCCTGAGACTAAAGAAGCGGTCTTGAAGGTTGTTGAGATGGTTGAAGACAAAGGTATACCGTTGTTGCTTGATGCGGATGGGCTTAAGGCATTCGCCGAGTTCAAACAGCCGACGAAATGTCCACTCGTGCTGACGCCTCATCGCGGTGAATATGAACTTCTATCTAATGAGAGACTTCCTGAGACTCTGGTTGAACAGGTAAGACATATTGAATCCACAGCCAGGAAGTTGAAGGCTGTTCTACTGGTAAAGGGTCCTATAGATTTTGTGAGTGACGGTGTCCGTACAAAGTTGAACAGGTATGTCCATAATCCTGCCATGACCGTAGGCGGCACAGGTGATGTTCTTTCTGGAATCGTGGGTGGGTTACTTTCACAAGGTTTTGACCCGTTTAGGTCTGCTGCTGCAGGCACCTTTATCAATGGCGCAGCCGGAGACTTTGCCTACAAAGAAAGAGGCAACCACCTGCTGCCAGATGACCTGGTCGATTGGATCCCAAAGGTTATGAACTCGCCGATGAGCCACATATCTGTGCGACATCTCTAGTCTAAAGGTTTGTTTCATCCGAGATGTCTGCGTAAACTTAGAAAGAAGCCAAGTCTTAGGCCTGCATAGTGCTCTACTGGCCACGCAGGACTGATATACTACAGACAAGTGAGTCATGAAATCCAGATTTACATATGTTGGAATACGGGTAAGACCTGCAGTGTTCCTTGAACTTTTACACGCAGCTGTTCGGCATGAAGGGGTTCAGTCGATACAGGATTCAGGAAACCAAGGGGCAGGTTGTCAATCTACGTGATGAGAGCGTCATCTTCATACTGGAATTGAACTATTACGAACATGGCAGTCCTTACGATACTGAATATGTCCCTGGAGAGGGGCTGGATCACCTCGCTTTCAAGGTGGATGACCTTGATGAAGCTTTTGAGGAGGCAAAGTCAGCAGGGTATCCACCGATATGCGAGGTGAAGGCAGGCAAAAGCAGATGGGCATATATTGAGGATCCTAATGGCATCTGGGTCGAACTCTATTAGGATCATGCGCATCGCACCGCCTGAGAACTAAATCAAATTCCTGCTGACCAATGCTGAAAAAAGGCAAGGTAGGTAGCCGGTGGCATTCTACACATGACTTAATAACGTGAAATGAGATATCATTAGCGTAGTGTAATTCGTATGTTGAAAGATAGAGCGATAAATTGGATTGACCAAAACAGTAAACGGATGATTGAGGTTAGCGACAGAATCTGGGAGTATGCGGAGGTTGGGCTGCAGGAGTTCCGTTCTTCCGCCCTCTTAGCCGAGGAGCTTGAAAAATCCGGGTTTAGAGTCCAGAGGGGTGTGGCCGGAATGCCCACGGCCTTCATCGCCAGCTTCGGTGAGGGAAGACCTATCATCGGCATATTAGGGGAGTACGATGCTCTCCCTGGGATTTCTCAGAAACCGATCGCTAGACGCGAGCCACTGATCGAAGGTGCTCCAGGCCATGGCTGTGGTCACAATAT
>JAWBNY010000026.1:0-6402 GCA_038826985.1 Bathyarchaeia archaeon
TATCGGAAGAGTTATGGGCGATGTTGAAAAAGCTGTGCGCTACATTCACAGCGTTTTGCATGAAAAGACAGCTGAAAAGAGGCTACTTGGGGTGGGTGTTCTGCCGAGAGATGATGCGCTTAGACTATGTGCTGTTGGTCCGGTGGCCCGAGGCTCCGGAGTCAAGGTTGACATACGTTGGGATGACCCCTATGCTGCATATGCTGACCTGAGGAAGGACTTCTCAGTGGTTGTGAGGTCGGATGGGGATGTAATGTCAAGGGCAGAGGTTAGAGTTCTAGAAACACTCGAATCTGCTCACATAGTTAAGGCCATCTTAGAACGTTTACCCAATGGGCCGATATCTCAACCGGGAAATATTCTTGCGTTGATGAGGAAGATCCCTGTAGGTGAAACGGTCTCTCGCGTAGAGGCGCCACGTGGAGAACTAATCCACTATGTCAGAACGAATGGGAACAGTGGTGTTGAACGGTTGAAAATAAGGTCTCCTACACTAGCTAACTTGGCAACCCTGAAAACGATGCTGGTTGGTAGCGAAATAGCTGACGTTCCGGTGATAGTCGCATCGATAGACCCCTGTATCAGCTGTGCTGAGCGGTTGACTGTAGTGAATGCTTACACTAATGAATCTAACATCGTTGATGCATGGGAACTTAGGAGGCGCAGGACGTAGGATGAGTGTCTCCTTTATTCTATTGGGAACATTCATAATCCCTATAGTTGTTGTGTTTGGTCTACTCTTAGAAGGTGTAGACAGAAAAGTCAATGCTCGAATGCAAAGAAGAATTGGCCCACCGGTGATTCAACCTTTCTATGATATAGTCAAATTATTTGGAAAGAGTTACATTATTCCAGTAACTGCAGACCCCTACCTTTTTGTTGCGGCGCCTGTGCTGGCAGCTGTCTGCGCGGTTACTGGCGCTGTCATAGTTTTTGCAAATGCAGTGCTGAGAATGTCTGTATTTGCCGACCTTATAATTGTCACATATCTCTTGGCGATGCCTTCATTGATGAAAATGCTTGGAGCGTCTTCTTCAGGAAATCCATATGCTGCTATTGGCTTCTCAAGGATGATGACTATGCTGATAGCATTCAAACTGCCTCTACTTGTTTCCATAATCACAGTAGCAGTCAAGTCAGGCATCACACTATCTATTGGAAGCATTATATCTGCGCAGATCAATAATGGAATATGTTTTGCGTTTGCATCTCCCAGCACGGCTTTGGCAGCGCTGGCATTCTTTCTTTGTATAACCGCCGAAGCAGGGGTTGTGCCATTCGATATACCTGAGGCTAAGACGGAAATCATCCATGGAACTATGATTGAATATGGCGGACCATACCTAGCACTTTTTAGAATAGCGAAGAGTACGACGGTGTTTTCCATGGTGCTTCTTGCTTCAGTTCTTTTCTTCTACCCAAACTCATCACTCATCGATCAAGCAACATATAGGATCTGTCTCGACTCTGCCTTGGTCTTCCTATTTGCTATGGTTGTCATGTTACTCACAGTTACTCTTCCGAGAACGATATTTTCACGCCTAAAGATTGGGCAGGCACTAGGCTTCTTTTGGGCAGTCCCACTCGTTATAGGTGTGGTCAGCTCTATTCTCTGTGCAATATGGATGTGAAATACGGTGGTTAGAGTGAAGATTGGGAAGATGTTTCGAGACGTTCTCTCATCCATGTTTGGGAGACCAGTGACTGTTCAATACTTAACCAAACGTGGTGAGTCAGTCCCTGTCCCACCCAGCTTCCGAGGCACGATAACCTACTCCAAAGACCAATGCGTGGGCTGTCTTCTATGTATAAGGGTCTGCCCCTCAGGTGCAATAACAGCCATAGAGGGAAGAAAGGTGGTCTTTGATATGGGAAGATGTTTATTCTGTGGGCAGTGTGCTGAGATCTGCCCCAAGAATGCGATAAGGCTAAGTCCAGAATTCGACAATACTGCCTATGAGCGAAGTGAACTGTCGATTAGATAGATTTATACTATCTACCTTCATATAAGAAGATCAGTGGGGATACAATCTGACTGAATGGCGTGAGACCGCTGTTCTCATATTGAGAAACGTACTTTTCCAAAGCATTGAGTTTCCCTCCTTGGAGGCATACCTAGGAGAGCGCTATGGGTTCAGAAAGACTGAAAGTGATGAACAGGCTGTTTCAACTTGGAAGGATGTCTTTCCCCAAGATCGAGAGAAGATTTTGTTGGAAGTTGAAAGAGACGCACCGATGGTATCCGAAGAGACAGGCGTCAAGTACTCTTGCTTAGAGACTTTCACGGGTAGTTTTCTAGGAGCCAGATTGATTGTGATGTTCTGCGGTACCATAACCAGAAGAAAAGACGTGGTGAGGTTGGATGGGACGATATACAACATTCATTGCGTTGAATATACCATGATAAAGTTCATGAGCGAGAGCGGATATGCTATAACAAATCTTGTTGACGGACTAACTATTGACTTAGGGCTCAAGATCGGTTCTAGGCAATGGGCGTTCCACAGACACATCGAGGGCTAAGGCCTGATCAAGGCCATTAGTAGGTTTGGTTGTAAACCCCAGATTACTGCTGTGAAGGCTAGAGCCAGCGCGGGAAACCACATGGAGATTGGGGCCTCCTGGGTTCTCTCCGATATGTGGCTCTGTTTACCAAAGAAAATGCTGTGAAAGACCTGTAATATGATCACAAATGGGACTAAGGATATCGAAACTAACAATATCACCAGAATGGAGGCAATCGGCCCCACATGAGTCAGTAAGAAGCTGTACAGGGCGTCATAGAAGAACCATTTGGCATAGAACCCGCTGAGTGGAGGAATACCGGCTAAAGACAGAGCACATATGAGATATCCCCACATAGTCTTTTTCATCTTCTCTGCCAAACCGCCTAGAAGAGTTAAGTCGCTTGTATTGCTACATATCTGAACGGAACCTAGGCTCAAGACCACTCCAGTTTTCATGAGTGAGCTGTTTACTAGAAGCATTTGGCCTGCCAAGAAGCTATCGGGGGTGAATAGGCCAAGTATGAGAACCATCTTACCAAACTCTTCTATTGTAAGGTAGCCAACTGTCCTCCAAAAGTCGGTTTGCCTATAGGCCAGTAATGTGCCCACCGCAATGGATGATAACCCAACTCCACCAACAATAATGATTATTGTATTGGTTGGATAGATGTTATACATTGGGGACACAAGCTTGTGCAACCCAAACACAAGTGCAAGCGGCTCCGCGCATGAGAATCCGTTCACAACTGGGGTCGAAGCAGGCCAAACGTCAGGTACCCAGCCATGAAATGGAACGAGGCCGATGTCAGCGCCAAGACCTACAACAAAGCATGCTACTGCAAGCATCAAGAGGTGTGGATTCTGAGCAAGCTGGCCAGGATTCTTTGCCAAGACGAACAGGTTCGAGGTTCCAGATAATATGTAAACTATCAAAACTCCTAGTAACACAAAAAGTGCACTTATGGCTGTCAGAATTAGGTACTTGAATGCTGCCTCAGGAGATATTTTGTTTGGTGCATGGGCCACAAGGATGATGGCGGCACCTATGGTTATCTCAACAAAGATGAAGATACCGAAAAGGTCATACACCATTATTATCCCAAGCATGCAGAAGATGAAGAGAAGGACTGAGAAATTGTAGAGTTCTGGCCTCAAGCGGCCTCCTATTTCTGCTGAAATATTGTATATAGAAACAAGGAATGATATAATTAATAGTCCTAATATTAGAGCAACGTTATTTGAGTCAACATATATGGAAAGCCAAGGCACCTCGAGGGTATGTCCGGAAATCACTTCAGCAATCGTTGGGATAGTTATAACCAGAGGAGTACCAATCCCTAATACTAGGACGTATTTGTAGATTTTAATAAATGTACGTTGTATAAACGCGAAAGGATAGATGGATAGGCAGAGTATTGCTACGAATATAGGAATCATAAGAATAAGAAGAGGAACTAGGGAGAATATTTCTATTTACCTCCAATCTGTAACTATGATGCTGTTATATGTCTGGTAGGCAAAGATTACTACAAAAATAGCCACAACATTTACAAGTATTACAGCACATAATATGATTGGAACAAAGATAACAGGGCTTTTGACAAGCAATGGATATAGAGAGTTCTCAGCCATGTTCAATCCAACAAGTATTTTTATTGCATCTTTATGTACGATCATGGTTAGGATTGAAATATTGAACATTAAAGTTGATAGAATCAGGGTTTCCATTCTATGCGGGATCCAAGGTTGCACAAATATTCCCAATATAAGATGAATCTCAACAAGAGCACAGATCAACGACAAAATGTGTATGTTTTTCAAAGCCGGTTTTGTAGAAGGACATTTTGTTCTAGTAACTCCATAATAGATTATGAATGGGACGAAAGCCGCACATACAAACCACTCAACGAAAGCATAAAGGAAGTCGACCAAAGCTTCCGGTGTAAGGCCTGTCAGAAGTTTGATGATACAGTATGTCTGTTCCACGAAACCGACAGCTGATGCCTGCAAGAATAAGACTTGAACCATACGCTTTGGGCTCTGAACAAATGGTGCTATTGCGGTTATAATGGTTGTCGCGATCAGGCTAACGAATACGAGCACTTCCATTGTCTACACCCCCAGCAACGCCAGAAGCACGAGTGCCAACGCACCACCGATAAAGTATAGGATAGAGGGTAAGTGTTGTTGTTTGATATCATATTTTAGCAGCAGCGAACATATGGTAGAGAATTCATTTGACATACGGTAGTATATGCGGTCAACGTTAGATAGACGACATATGCTATCTATTCTCAGCACGTTGTACAGGGCAGAGTACAGATGAAAACCATGAACAGGGTTATGAAAAGACATGCTTTCCCCTGAGAGGAAGGGCTGAGGTGTTTCCTCGTATACACCCGCTTTTGCTGTTCGGATACGTATTGAATACACGATCAAAGTAATTGCTATGAATGAAAGACCAATCATGAATAGAGCAACAGTCGTTGATTCATATAGTCCACTTGTAAGTATGGGATTCAAATAGTCGTTAAGCTCTCCATAGTATCCAAGCTGCTTCACTGCAGGCAATACCAAAATACTCAATGGAAGCGTCGGGTGAACACCGAAAATAATCAAGATGCCTGATAGTAGGAACATGGGCAGAAGCATTAGGGAACGAGGGTCTTTTTCTACGTCTCCCGTTGTTTCCTTCTTGCCCATAAATACTGAGTGCAACAGTCTCATAGCCACTGCTGCGTTGAGGATGCAGCCGGCGAAACTGACCATTAGGAAGAAGATAGACCCCGAGTTCAATGCGGCTTGAAAGAGCAGATACTTGCCCACAAAGTCGGCTAGCAGGGGAAAGGCTGCTAAAGCTAGGCACCCCAGGGCACAGAAGATAGATGTGAATGGCATACTGCGGTATAGTCCTCCCATTTCGTTGATGTCATGCTTACCTGTTGAATAGATAACGGCTCCTGCAACGAAGAACATCAGTCCGAAGCATAGTGCATGCGCGACCATAAGGAAAAGGCCGGCGGCAACGGCTAGTGGTGTGGCTAATCCTACGGCTATCACAACATACCCCAAACCAGATATGGTACTATACGCGATTATACGCTTAAGATCGGTTTCCACCAGCCCGTTCAAGGCGCCTACAACGAGAGTTGTCGCCCCTATCAGAGAAATAATGAAACCAAATGCACCAATAGAGCCGAAAAAGGAAGGTAAGGTGAAAGCGGCTGTGGATATGACGCTTGAATGGAGGACGTGATAAAAGAAGCGGATGATGAGGTATATCCCGGATTGGAATCCACAGACATGGAATAGGACTGTAGCAGAAGTCGGGGCAAGGGTTCCATCTGGTAGCCAAGTGTGCAGAGGAAACTGTACTGACTTCGGTAGTGCCGCGATGAGAAGAAGTACGAAGACGACTGGCATTAATGCATGTTCTGTAGGAACTCTCTGGCCAATTTCAAGGATTGATAAGGTTCCTGACAAGGAGTAGATTACTATGCTACCAATTAGAAGAGCTAGGCTGCCGACATGTGTTATCACTATACACTTCATGGCTGCGTTTAGAGAGGCCCGCTCTTTCTGACGGAAAGAGATGAGTGCATAAGAACATATGCTGATAAGCTCTAAGAATATCAATAAACTCAGTAGGTCGCCTGCAAACATCACACCAACCATAGCTCCTATGAAAAGCAGAATGAATGAATAGGATCTATTGAATTTCCAGCTGAATTCATAGGCCTTGTTGAGAGGAGACATGTAGTATATGTTGTAGATCAGCGCTAGTGTTCCAAGCAGTGAAGTCAGTAAGGCTGGCAAAAGTGAAAGATAGTCAACATATAGCAACATTGGTGTCACGCCTGTTATTATGGGAATCTCTACAAGTTTGACACTGATG
>JAWBNY010000026.1:6412-9996 GCA_038826985.1 Bathyarchaeia archaeon
CCCTTCGCAAAGGGTGTTCCAACCACCGGTAGTTTCTGAACCATATGTGAAACAACCGCAACTGCTATTGGAACCATTATTGGCATGACCAATTGTAACGTGGTGTCCAATTCAACAGACTCTCCGGCTCATGTTGTAGATGGTTTTCTTGCGGCTCTTAGGTGGTTCTATCTTCCTTTCTCCAATTTTTTCTCAGCGGATGTATCTGTGAAGGCCAGTTTTCAGGCAGTATCAGAGGAGACAGTTTAGGGTGTCCTTCAAACCTGACTCCGAAAAGGTCGTGGATCTCGCGCTCATAGAGTATAGCACCGGGTAGGATATCTGTAATGGTCGGAAGGGTAGGTGTGGCCGGGTCTACTGGTACCACTAAGGAAACTATGAAGCCTTCATTTGCTAGATGATAAATCACTTGAATCTCAGACCCAAGGTCTAGACCAGTGATAGTCGAAAGATGCCGAAATCCCATTTCATCTATGAGATGATGTAATACGGGTTTTATAACCTGACTCGTAACATGCACAAAGACTCTGCGTTCTCTTTGACTGCCTCCAGCTGTCTCCACCAAACTTTTTGCTTTTTCAATCTCCCTAGTCAATTTCTCGATGACGGCTGAAAACGTAATACTGTCTTCGGTTGGCAACATAGTCACCTACGAGGTCAAAATCCTATGCTTTTCTACCACTTGACTCCCTTACTCTACGAACTAAGTTCATGGCAGCCTTCTTCAGTGACCTACCGAGTACTTAGCTTAGTAATGTCTATTTATATGATTTGGTAGGTGATTCAGTTCGTGAATACCCTTAGGTAGCTTTACCGGATCCTTATGATAAGTATAGTCACGCATATATGTGGATTAGCGATTAACTGTGCGTACCTTCCCTTCTGATAACCTATTTATCTGCCAAACAAACAGATTCCTATATGGACTGGATTCTCAGTAACGTTGCCATTGGGAACTGGCGGGACGCTGTCGACATCGCGGCTCTGATTAGTGAAGGCGTATCCGCTATACTTAATGTCCGAGGCGATGAAGATATCTCAACAATCAAAGAGGTAAACGAAAGGGAGAAGAGGTACTGCGTTGAAAACCGGATTGCATACTGTTATCTCCCTATAAGAGACTATACCCCTGCGAGTGAAGAGCACCTTATCAACGGTGTTGCATTTATCGAGAAGCATACTCGGCTAGGTGGGCGAGTTCTAGTACACTGCGGTGCTGGACTCGGGCGTTCACCATCAATAGTAGCTGCCTATCTTGTTTACAGAGGATATAGCTCAGAAGAGGCAGTGGGCCTCATAAAGATGAGGAGACGAGGCGCATTCGAAGGAAATGACGTCGTACATATACCTAACATCAAACGCTTCCAGAGGAGGCTTACAGACGTGAAGTTACAGATAGAGAGACTGATAGAATATGAGGTTCCTTAAATGTAGCCTAACACGAAACCTAACAAGACTAGACATCTTCAAGCTTGATTTATCGAGTGATGACACAACGTGATTGGAGTCTTTAATAATCCTCAATGTCTAATTTGTTTGCCTATTATGACATCCTCCTGTCTGTAGACTAAACATTGGTATTGTTGGCCCTGCGTTTCTTGTAAGAACGATAATGACCTAAGGACTCATCTTTTAGAACCTTACAAATGAAAGCGTCACTCTATCCAGTTGCAGGTGAATGGATCCTTGTGTTTCGCCCTTTCAGAGACGATAATGTCTGCATTGTCCCTGTTTCTCCTATCGATCAGATCCATCAATTGTCGCAACAGCCACAAGGCAGTATTACCTTTTCTTTCGTTGTGAGCCACAATCGCCTTACCTCCTTCATTGGTGTATATAATTATATTCAGAATAATCAATCTGCTTAGTATACTCAATATTTAAAAATAAAATAATTTTCCTAATTTTTAAATGGCTGTTTTTATTCTATCTCGCTCTTACAGTAAATTCCTCTGAAATCTTTTTGTACATTTCCAGCTCTCTTTGAGATATGGGTTTAACTTTTTTAAGTGCTTCTTCGAGATGACGTTTTTGCAACTTTATGTTATTTAGGTTTATCTTCGCTGCATCAGGACTCTTGTTTTCTATTATGTATTCCCTTATGGCTAACATGACTGCTGTATTGCTAATCGCTGCCAAGTCTGCGCCTGTGTAACCTTCAGTTCTTCTTGCAAACTCATCTATGTTTATGTCTTCAGCCAAAGGCTTCTTTTTTAAGTAAATGTTAAGGATTTCTTTTCTTGCCTCGAAGTCGGGTAAGGGGACATATAAAAGTTTGTCAAATCGCCCCGGTCTTAGAAGGGCGGGGTCGATCATATCTGGCCTGTTTGTAGCAGCTATTACCACAACACCTCTAAGTTCTTCGAGTCCATCCATCTCTGTTAGGAACTGGCTTATTACTCGTTCAGTTACGTGGGAGTCTCCATATCCACCACTGCGAACTGGCACGATAGAGTCAATTTCGTCAAAGAATATTATGCTCGGTGCCGCTTGTTTTGCCTTTCTGAAAATTTCTCTTACAGCTCTTTCTGACTCGCCAACCCACTTGGACAACAATTCTGGGCCTTTAATGCTTATGAAATTTGCTTCACTTTCACTGGCCACCGCTTTTGCAAGCAGAGTTTTTCCAGTTCCTGGTGGCCCATGCAGCAGAATCCCTTTAGGAGGTTTAGCATCCATACGTTCAAAAATTTCTGGGTATTTTAGCGGCCACTCTACAGCTTCTTGAAGTTCTAACTTAACATCGGCTAATCCGCCAATATCCTCCCACTTGACTGTTGGGACTTCAACTAGAACCTCTCGCATAGCAGAAGGCTCAACATCCTTCAAAGCTTCTGTAAAATCATCCATGGTTACCGTTATCTTGTTCAATATCTCGGCTGGAATTGTCTCCTTCTCAAAATCTAATTGAGGCAGTATTCGACGTAGCGCTCGCATAGCTGCCTCTTTGCATAAGGATGCAAGATCTGCTCCAACAAAACCGTGAGTGACACTGGCTATTTTCTCCAAGTCAACATCTTCGGTTAGTGGCATTCCTCTTGTGTGGATTTGCAATATTTCAAGGCGCCCTTGCTTGTTGGGCACCCCGATTTCAATTTCACGGTCAAACCTTCCTGGCCTTCGAAGAGCTAGTTCTATAGCATTTGGCCTGTTTGTTGCGCCTATAACGACTACTCTGCCTCGAGGTTTCAAGCCATCCATTAGGGCTAAGAGCTGCGAAACAACCCTTTTCTCAACCTCACCTGTGGCCTCTTCCCGTTTAGGTGCAATAGCATCTAATTCATCTATGAATATTATGCTCGGCGCATTTTCCTCAGCTTGTCTAAAGATTTCTCTCAGGCGTTCTTCGCTTTCTCCATAAAACTTACTCATGATTTCAGGACCGCTTATGCTGAAGAAAGCCGCGTTAGTCTCGTTTGCTACAGCCTTTGCTAGCAAAGTTTTACCTGTCCCTGGAGGCCCATATAAAAGAACCCCTTTTGGGGCCTCAACACCAAGCCTTTCAAAAAGTTCCGGATACTTCAACGGGAGCTCCACCATCTCCCTAATTTTTCTAATCTCTTCTTGAACTCCACCTATGTCTT
>JAWBNY010000027.1:0-9920 GCA_038826985.1 Bathyarchaeia archaeon
GCCTGCTGGCTTAGTTAGGATGATTCAGCTAATCCATGACGGTGTTATCAGCGGAAAAATCGGAAAGACTCTGCTTCGTGAAATGGTTAGGACAGGAAAGAGTCCAGACGAGATCGTGGAAGAACAGGGCCTTGTTAGGATATGTTCGGAGGAGGAGATTGAGTTACTAGCTGAGAAGGTATTTGATGAGAACCCAAAGGCAGTTCAAGATGCACTAATCGATGCAAAAGCAGTTAACTACTTGATTGGTAAGCTTATGCAAGCAACAAGGGGTAGGGCTGACCCAGAGCTTGCAAATAAGGTTATAAGGGAGAGGTTGAGGAGGCTTCGCTCGAATAGCTAGCTTTTGATTCCTCTGTTTTTCTACCTCTGGTTATGTAGCCTGTATGACCAATCATCAGGGTTTCCGGTCTTGTCTCCCCAGCCTTGACTTTTATTCTGCGTACGATGCATTCTATAGTCTCAATATCTACGAAGCTTTCATTCTCAAGTGCGGTTACTGTCTTTACCACCTGTTCAATTGTCGGACTGAAGGAGACTATGATGCCTCCTCCACGTAGAGCAACCTTAGCATGAGGGATGACAAGCCATGGCGTTGCTAAGTCAAGCACCACAGCATCTACATTTTCTTCTTCTATTTTCGCAGTTACATCACCATGTTTAAGCTCCACATAAGGTAAAAGGCCAACACGTGACAAATTTGAGGCAGCTTTCTTTTGAAACTCCGTCCTTAGGTCATAGCTATACACCTTTCCAGAGGGACGGACTATGTTGGCAAGTGCTGTAGTTAAGGCTCCGCTGCCTGTACCAGCTTCTACGATAACGCTTCCAGGTTGGGCTGCAGAGTACATAACGATGAGTCCTATATCTTTGGGATAAAGGATCTGAGTTGAACGCGCTGACTTCACTATATAGTCGTATATTGTTGGCCTTAGGAGGTGAAAGCGCTGTCCTATGTTGGTTTTAACTGACTCTCCATATTTCTTACCAATTATGTCGTCAAAGCTTACGAATCCTCGATGTGTATGAAACTTTTCGCCTCGACGAATCTGGACTAGGTAGCTTCGACTCCCATCAAGATATAGGAGAATGTCACTTCCATCTTGTATATAGTCCTGCGACAAAGACATTCAAGCCTATTCAGTCTCTTTCAAGAAGATACCGTAGAACGTCGTTTTGAACCATTACTCTGTGGCCACAGTTGGTACAAAGCCAACCCCTCAACCGCTTATGGTTAAGTTCTAGCGGTTCACGCTTTAGCGATTTTACCCCACATACAGGACAGCCGTCAATGTTTAGCTGAGCCTCCCATACGCTGACTAGGTCATCTCTTGTTCGCCTGTCATACGCATCCAGAATATATTTTTCGAGATTTCTTTCCAGGAGGCGAAAAGCAATCTTGATGACTTCTTCTTGGCCATTCTTTCTTACCCAAGCGCTGTTTGCTATGTCTTCATCACCCTCTAGATCCAGCCAGACATAATCTGTATTGGAGAGGTCGCTTGCGTCATGTATAGCGAAACCTAAGATTATCGGGTCTAGTAGAGGCGCAATACTCTTTGGCGCCTTAGCAACAATTCGCCTGAATAGCTGACTTTGGAAAGGCGTCAGTATATTTGTGCAACTTTCGTAGAGGATCTCAAACCCTAGCTTACGCAGCTCGTTTGACGCCGAACCATAGGTTTCGGCTTCTATGTTTAGTTCAGGTAGATTGCTTTCTACAATCACAACCCTAAAATCAGCAATGTCGACCATAGAGCCGTCATCAAGCTGAGACTACGGTAGCGTCTCCTAAAAGAATTCCGCTATGTATCTCTATAAGTAGCCTACAGAAGTTATTTATACCTCTCTCTCCGCTTCTCTCTTGCCTTTTTCTCTCTCCTCATGCGTTTCTTAGCTGTCTTTTTGCTACGATGCTTACGAGCCATTAGAACAACCTTTTTTTGCATGAATAGGCGGCGAATACTAAAATCTTTCTGAGAATAGCTTTTAAAGAAACAAAGGATTATGAATTTGGCTTTGAGGTAAAGCCCCCTAACGGCTACAGATCCAGCTTTATAAGTCTTTTCCGATATGCAAAGAATATCCTAGTTAAAGGTCTAGCGCAGCTCCTGTAGAGCTCTTAGACGTTTGACTATGTTGGGATGTGTAGAGAACATTTCAACAAGGGATTCCAAGCTTGATGGTTTTCTTGAAAGTATAGTCTGGACGAGCTCTTGGTCAGAGGTTTGTCGGTAGCTAAATATTTCTACAGTATCTTTTCCTGCGCTGTCTGGATCGGCGATGAAGAGTGTTTTAAACCCGCTGAGGCCCTGTACATGTCTTGCCAGACTCGTTCTGCCAGTGTAGGTCACAATCTTTGCCAGCGCCTCGGAAAGCTTTCTAGCTCCATCATTAACAATGGAAACACTATATCGGTCTGCGTAGTACTCTCGAAGCCTGCTGAGATGTAGAGATAGAAGAGTCATTATGAAGTAGAGAGCCATGCTCAGCGCACCTGCCACAGCTATGCCTGAGCCACGTTCTCGATCCCTGCTGGTTCTGCTACTCACTAAGCTCTGATAAGAAAGCACGTAACCTAGGTAGTAGAATAGGGCTGGAAGCATTGAGACAAAGGTCATTATTTGCATATCTTTGTGCTTTATATGACCGAGTTCATGGCCTATGACAGCTTCCACCTCTTCTGCCTCTAGTGTCCTTAGAAGACCAGTTGTAACTGCCACTCTTGTTCCAGCGATTGGAGAACCGTACGCGAAGGCATTGGGAATTGGTATATTGGCAATCATTACCTTTGGCATAGCCATCCCTGACTTTTGGCTTAATCTTTCCACCATTCTAAAGAGCTCTGGGCTCTCCTCCCTAGAGAGAGGTCTAACTCGATACATCATATCAACTAGATACGGCGATATCATCCACTGTAGAATGTTGAAGCCAGCAACATAGAAGAGGAGCGATAAGAAGTCAAGTGCTTGAACTATAGAGAGAATGAAGGCAAAGAATAGCGTTGAGACTCCGATAATAAGGGCTAAAGAAGTCATCATAGAAATTCGTAGCTTGACCAAACTCAACCTTCTTCACCTTTCAAGAATCCGAAAGGCAGGTCAGATTTAAGTAATTCGTTTCAAAACGGATTAGAAGCTTTTGTCGATCGCCAATCAACCACGTGGTATTCTTTCATATTGAGCAATTTTATTGATAGTCGCCTATTGTGCAGTCACCAATATTTTTCTTCAAGATGCCCAACTATCTATTCCCCTGCATCTTGTGACCTAAGCTTTGAAGTTGAATGGATATAATAGGGTGGCCCTTTCCTGATATATCTTAGCAGCTAAAAGCCGATCGTAAAAGCAATCCCACGGCACCTTTATTCTATCCAGCAAGTTAAAACCATCGCTGTAACACAACAATATTGTGACCATACATAGGATGTGAATAGACAATTCTAGCTGCAAATATACCTAACCATCACTAAAGTCGCCACTTAGACTTTCTTAAGACATAACCGCTGAGTCTTAGGGAAAAAGGTATTAAACCACTAATAGATGTTAGGTGTCCCTGTTGAGTTACAATGTTAGTAACAAACGCCTATCTATTAAGGAAGGCCTATGACGAAAAGTATGCAGTCGGGGCATTCAACGCAAACAACCTTGAGCAGATTCAGGGAATTGTTGAAGCCGCTGAGGAAGAGAATGCCCCTGTCATTCTTCAAGCAAGTCAAGGTGCGATCAAATATGCTGGGCTTGATATGATAGCGGCGATGGTGTTCAGCGTAGCAAAGAACACCAAGATCCCTATATCTCTCCATCTTGACCATGGCACAGACTTCAAGCAGAATGTACAGTGTCTCCGAGCTGGCTTCACCTCGCTAATGTTCGATGGCTCTCTCCTCCCCTTCGACCAGAACGTCGCTATTACACGTAAGGTGGTTGAAATAGCCCACCCAGTAGGCGTCTCGGTTGAAGGGGAGCTCGGTAGGGTAGGAGGAACTGAAGATGCTCTAACAGAGGAAGAGATATCAGCCCTAATGACGGACCCTGATGAAGCCGAGAAATTTGTCAAGCTAACGGAGGTTGATGCTCTTGCAATTTCCGTAGGAAGTGTTCACAGAATGAGGGTACAAGCCGCAGAGCTTGATATTCAGAGAATCACCAAAATACGTGAGCGTACTCAAATACCTCTTGTTCTACACGGGTCCAGCGGGGTCACTGATGATAGCATAAGAAGGGCCATCGCCGCAGGGATATGCAAGATAAATGTAGCTACTGCTCTAAACATGGCCTTTATGAGAGGTATATCCTCAGCCCTCAAAGAAATGCCAGACGAAGTTGACCCTAGACGGATTCTAGTTCGCGGACGAGAAGAACTGAAGAAGGTAGTAAAAGAGAAGATACGTCTCTTTGGGTCAGCAAACAAGGCTTAGATACTTATTCATCTGAAGCTCCAATAACAACATTTTCGCCACCGATTTATTAAGGCGATATTATCCGAGCAGCCTATAGTAAGGTCAGCGGAGGTGTAGCAAGACGTAAATATTTTTTTGAAGATAGTACTTCCTCGGTCAACCGCAAGAAAACTTAATGTGACAGAGAATATTCCTCTACGACTAGTACATGGCCTCAATACAATTTGAAGATAATTTTGATTAACGTAGTTTGCTGGTAAGGTGACCTACCTTGAGTGTCTACTCAGCTCCGTGTCACGGTTCTCCTAATCCTTATCTAACTGACGAAACTGAGAGATTAAAAGTTACAAAATGATGAATTTCAAGAAAGAATATGCATAGGTCAACAAGATTTGTGGAGGCCGAGGATCTGAACATATCATGCGTAACAAACACAACTAACTAGACCAAAGAACCTGCCTTTGAGCCTTCAATTGGTAGCGATAAAGAATTGTTAGAGCGACATCTGCCGTCATAGCTTTGTAGTCTTTTCCATGTGAGTCTGAACTACCGATATGTTCAGAGCCATGTTTTAGACGAAAACCCAGCAACGTTGCTACAATGTACTCAAGGATGCGGTCTAGGTTGAAAACGATCTGGTACAATACACAGATTATTCAATATTCTCTGTCCTGTAATAGAAACATCCTTGCATAGGCGTTATATGAGAGAATTCCAGTAGTAGCTCATACATAAGATTTAATAAAAAAGTGTATTTAGTGTTACTTATGTATAAAAATATAACAAGGACATTATACAGTAAAGTTGTGCATTAGAGTTAAAAATCAATTTTCATCTAAAACATATAAATAGAATCATGTTTAATATTATCAAGCACATTTTCATAGACGAACTTTTAAGCAAGAATATAAAAAATAAGTACTAGAACTAACTATCGCGGGTGAAATTATTGAACGTTATTGTAGTCGTGACCGATACTATGCGTAAGGATCACTTGGGTTGCTACGGTAACGAGTGGATCAAAACGCCGAACATTGACAAATTGGCGTCTCAGGGAGTGGTGTTCGAAAACGCGTATTCAGAGAACATGCCGACGATTCCAGCCCGTTTATCCATGTTCCTTGGCAGGTACACCTTGCCATATAGAGCTTGGCAAACGCTTGAACCTGAAGATGACCATTTACCAGAATTGTTGTGGGCAACGGACTATAGGAAAGCATTGATAACAGATACATATAACATGCATAGAAGAAAGGAAGTATTCTGCAGAGGTTTTGAGTATGTTCAATTCATAAGAGGGCAGTCAGCAGACCCTGTGGGTGAATCAATTGTTGCAGCAGAGACCAAAGTGGATCTAAGTAAGTATAGCACTAGAAACTGGAAGATCTGTCATAGCCCAGGAAGCCGGTATGGTGAACCATCCTCAGAAGAAGAAGTGAAAAATGCATTTGAGAGCTATCTACGAAGGAATAGTTATTGGAAATCCGAGGAAGATCACTTCGTTGCGCAAGTGGCTAAGGCAGGAGCTGCTTGGTTAAGAAGGCAAGTAGAGTCAGGTAGAAGCGACCACCTTTTCCTATGGCTTGATAGTTTTGATCCGCATGAACCTTGGGATCCACCGGAAAACTACTACAAGCTCTACGATGTACCAACCTATAGAGGACTACCGATCCTTGGCGCACCTGGCGCGGTAGACACATGGGACCTTGATGAGATACGCCATGTTAGAGCACAGTATGCAGGGAAAGTTACACTTGTAGACAATTGGATCGGTATCTTCTTAGAAGAAATCGACGACCTTGGTCTTACTGACTCAACTCTTATCATTTACACATCAGACCACGGACAATACCTAGGAGAGAAAGGCATTATGTGTAAATGTCAAGCTTGGCCTTACGAGGAGATATCACACATACCTTTTATAATGAGACTTCCCGACGGAGAAAGAGGAGCCAGACGAGTTAAGACCCATGTTGGATTACCAGATATAGCACCTACAATCCTAGACTTCTTAGGCGTGAAGTCTCCAAAAACTCATCAAGGCAAAAGCCTCCTCCCTCTGGCAAGAGGACAAGTTGAAGACGACCGTGAGCAGGTATCGTTCAGTATAGCTGGATTCTACGGAAGGTCTCGAAGCATTCGGCAGGCTAATAGCAGTTACTATGAGTGGGTTGAAGAGCATCCCCTCAAAAAGGAGCCAGAGCTATATCGATTCAACCAAGAGTATACGCCTCCAAAACCATGCAACTATCAGAGAGAAGATCAGGCAGAGAAACAGAACATAATCGATAAAGAGCCAGAGCTGGCACGTCAGCTTGAACTTAGGATGCTCCGGTTTCTCGCTAGCTTACATGCCTGCGTTGGCGACATTATGGCGGCTCAAACCAGAATAAGAGAGGGTTTCACCTTTGATTCCAGAAGAAGGGTAAGACCTTACGCAGAATAGCTAACCATTACTATTTCCATGGGTGCTTGAGAAAAATGGCTTAAACACGCATATATCAAGTATTGACCGATATTATTCTGTAATGTCTTGACAGTATGGTTTCTTTCGCATGCTGCATCACAGAGAGTTGGTGTCATAAACGTCGTAAAACATGTCGAGGGAAGTCTCTGCTCCTATACTCAGCTTCACATACTGAATGAAATCTCTGCAGCTAAGTCAAGTAGCATTGCGGTAAAAGCTGTGTAGGGATGAACCACATTGATATATGATTCCGATTCTGGAGCAAAACGTTTGAATTTGTCCAATAGCGGCAAATGAGAGCTTAAAACAACATGCTAAGAGTGTAATATCTATCGAGTATGGCTGCAGACAGGGAGGAAAGCATGGCCCTCAAGCCATTATATGGAATATATGAAACGTTTATCCACGCTATATATACCTGTGAACCAAACAAAGCATTACTAGTATTATGTTAAACAAAAGAAGAGGGTTCCGTATCAATTCATAAAAACATAGTAATGAATGTAATCTTACCACATAAATGATCTCGCCGCTCCAAAACTTAATACTGCTTTAAAGCTATAGTGTGAGTTATAACGATGAAGGTTTTCACAAAAAGTCTGCTAATAGAGTGTTGAAAAAAGTACTGATCATAAAGAAAGAGTTTATAGTAAGAGAGTGTTTAGTATACAAAGCTTACTTAAAGTAAAGGTGTTTACATTGAAGATAGGAATAGTCACAAGCGGCGGCGATGCGCCTGGAATGAACGCAGCCATCAGAGCGCTTGTTAGATACGCGTTTTACCGCAATTCCATAACAACTGGTGTAGAAAGAGGGTATTCCGGACTAATCTATAACTTGATGGTTCCTTTGGAGCCAAGATCCGTTGGCAACATCCTTCATCAGGGAGGCACCATTCTAAGATCCTCGCGTTGCCCTGAAATCCGCAGTTCAGAAGGACTTTCAAAAGCTGCTGAAACTTTGAAGAGTAACAATATTGATGGACTGGTTGTGATAGGCGGAGATGGAAGCTTCAGAGGGGCTGTAGAGATTAGCAGAGTCAGCGGGATCCCATGCATAGGTATTCCCGCAACGATCGATAATGATGTATTTGGCACAGAAGAGACAATAGGCTTTGACACAGCAGTAAACACGGCAGTTGAGGCAATCGACAGAATCCGTGACACTGCTCTTTCTCATGAACGTGTCTTCTTTGTAGAGGTCATGGGAAGAAATCGTGGCTTCTTGGCACTACACATAGGAATCTGTACTGGGGCAGGCGTTATCCTTGTACCTGAAGTACATGTTGAAGTATTCGAGATCTGTAGAAAACTGAGAAGCTTTGAGGAACGTGGTAAACGCACAACAATAATCGTAGCTGCTGAAGGCATTGGAAACACGGCAGAAATAGCCGCCTCCTGCGAGAAGAATACGGGTCTTGAGGTGCGTTATAGCAAGCTCGGCTACATTCAGAGGGGAGGATCACCCACCGCTAGGAGTAGATTGCTTGCCGACCTTTTTGCAAGAGAGGCGATAGAGTTGCTAATTACTGGAGGATGCAACATGATGGTTGGGCTTAGAGAAGGCCGTGTTATATCAACAAGTCTAAGCGAAGCGATAAGTCAGGAGAAACCGCTCGACATGAAACTCTATAGGTTGGCTGAGGAATTGGCGATATGAGATATTCGGACTTTTCTAGTAGGATCTAATGCTCACTGGGGAGGAGTGAACATCTCTTTAAGGCCACTCTCAAGTTTCTTGTAGAGAGCGAACATCTTCTGATACTCAAGCCAATTTGCTTTGTTCGGCTCTACCGGATCCTGAAGAGGGTTCTTGATCTGTAACACAGCATCATCAAAGGTCTTTGAGAAGCCTTTGGCAACAGATATTAGGCATGCTACCGCAAGGTTTCCAGTCTCAGTTTCACTTGGCAGGTAGACAGGCAAGTCAAAAGCGTCAGCAATTATCTGCCTCCATACTCTGCTCTTTGCGCCTCCACCAGAAGCAACAATCCTTTTAGCGACAATTCCCGGGTTTAGAGAACGAATCCTCTCCCAGCAAAGAAGCAGATGGTAGACGGCGCCTTCCAAGACGGCTCGGTATATATGCCTACGCGTATGACCTAGACACATCCCATAAAGCACTGCCCGAGCATAGGGATTAAAGTTTGACGGCTCACTCCGAGTACGACCCTCATAAGCGCGTTCACCCATAAGATGCGGCAAGAATAGAAGGCCCCCGGCTCCAGGTTTCAACTGCTCTGCCTCAGAATCAAGTAGCTGAAGCGTATCAACGCCCTGTCTTTCAGCCCGTATTTTGTCTTCTCCCCCAAAAATGTTCTTGAACCATTGCGGCGCGGTTCCGGCCACACCGAGGATGCTTCTATAAGTTCCTTTAGGTCTTGCCCCTGCTTCAGAGATATATTCTATCATTGCCCCACTTCCAAGATAGATTAGAAGGTCACCAGCACTTGCAGCTTTCCGATCAAGGGCTCTACCTAAATTATCCGAGGAACCAGCTATGACAGGTGTACCTTCCACTAGACCAGTTTCTTCAGCTGCTTCTCTCGTGACTGTTCCTACAACCTCCTCTGATCGATGCACTTCTGGTAGCTGTTCCATATCGATACCTAGATACTCTACTATTGACTTCATCCACTCCATTTTTGCCTCGTCAAACATGGCCGTTCCGTTTGCGTCGTTGATATCCGTACAGAAGGTTCGGCTTAGCTTCATCCTTATGAAATCTTTTGGGAGAAGAAACTTGTATGTTCTGTTAATCAGGTCTGGACTATGCTTTTTGATCCAAAGAATCTTTGGGGCTAAAGCCGTGAAATAAGGCTGAAATATACCAGTTTTTGAGCTAATCTCGTCAGTCAGCTCTATCGCCCTTAGGTCGGGCCAACCTAAAGAAGGAAAAAGTGGACTACCATCTCTGTCGACAAGTATTGGCGCATGCATCTGGGCGCACGCGCCAACTCCATTTATATCCCTAGGATTAACATGGTTCAAAACCTCCTTTATCTCTCTCCGAACATTAAACCACCATTGGTTAGGGTCTTGCTCAAAGAAT
>JAWBNY010000028.1:0-8136 GCA_038826985.1 Bathyarchaeia archaeon
TATAATCAAGAAGAGGAGTGCTGCGGCTGTTAGAAGGCTGCTTGAGCTCGCACCAACCACAGCAAGAGTTGTCCGGAATGGCCGGGAGGTCGAGATACCGGCTGAGGAGTTAGAGTCAGACGAGATGGTGGTTGTCCGTCCTGGAGAGAAGGTACCTACGGATGGTGTAGTGATTGAAGGCCAGTCAGCTGTTGATGAGTCAATGATCACTGGCGAGAGCATACCTGTGGAAAAGGAGCCGGGAGACCCTGTAATAGGAGGTACAATCAACAAGGTTGGTTTATTCAAGTTCAGAGCAACAAGGGTCGGTGAGGATACAACGCTTAGACAGATTGCCGCCATGATTGAGGAAGCTCAAGCCTCGTCATCCCCGATTCAGAGGATGGCTGACAGGGTGGCATCATATTTTGTACCAGGCGTTGTCGGTACAGCTGTTTTTGCCTTCGCCTTCTGGAGCTTCATTGGCAACTTCACTGTCGGTCTCCTAGCCTTCATAGCGGTTCTCATAGTCTCATGCCCCTGCGCCATTGGCATAGCCACCCCTGCTGCTCTAACGGTTGGTGTTGGAAAGGGTGCTGAGAACGGAATACTGATCCGAAGCGGCGAGGTACTAGAAAAGGCACAGAAACTAACTACAGTTGTATTCGACAAGACGGGGACTCTCACTAAAGGAGAACCTAGCGTCACAGATGTTATACCTTTGGCTGCTTCTCAATCGGTATCGCTTGATGAATTACTGTGCATCGCTGCCACAGCTGAAAAAGGGTCCGAGCACCCTCTAGGCAAGGCAATTGTTAGAGAGGCAAGGAGGCGAGGCATAGAAGTTTTTGACCCATCCGCCTTCAACACCGTTCCTGGTCAAGGTGTCAGAGCATACTGGAGAGGGCAGCAGATATTGGTTGGTAACCGGAGGCTTCTTCGCGAAGCGGGAATTGAGATTAACCAATATGAGGAGTTGATTGGTAGCCTAGAAGCACAGGGAAAGACAGCAATGCTTCTTGCCATTGAAAACAGAATGATTGGGGTTATTGCTGTTGCAGATACGCTTAAGGATTCGACGGCCGCTGGTATACGGCGGCTGAAAAAAATGGGGTTAGAGGTGGCTATGCTGACTGGAGACAATGAAGCAACTGCAAAAGCCATCGCGAAGCAAGTTTCAATCGATAAGGTATTTGCAGGTGTGACGCCGGAAGGTAAGCTAGAGGTCATTAGGGAGCTTCAGGTTAGAGGCAAGGTTGTAGCTATGGTTGGAGATGGAATAAACGATGCACCAGCTCTCGCGCAGGCCGATATCGGAATTGCTTTAGGAAGCGGGACAGATGTTGCAAAGGAGACAGGCGGTATTGTATTGGTGAAGGATGATGTAGGCGATGTGGCCACATCGATAGAGTTAAGCCGGGCGACTATGAGGAAGATTAGGCAGAACCTCTTTCTCTCCCTTGTATACAACTCAGTGCTTATACCTGTAGCTGCAGTCGGTCTCCTAAACCCAATCTACGCAGCAGCAGCAATGTCTCTAAGCTCCGTCTCTGTGGTGAGTAATTCAGCAACGCTCAGAAAATTCAAACCAAAAACTGTTTAATAAAGATCTAAGACGTTGTGTTGAAATCACCTCTGCAAATATAAGGGGCCCTATTACGGAGCCACGCCCAACCTCGTCAACACTTAACGAGTTGGCGGCAATGATTTATAGTAAGCATTGTCGGGTTCTAGGAGAAAATGCTATCCAAAAAATCGTATCACTCCCTTCCCTAGGAGGTCTTCAAGAGAGAAGGAGATAATGTCTCATAAAACAAAAATAGAGGGAGGATTCATATTGGCGATGCTGCATCCATTAGCGAAAAGATATTTGATTGCTGATATGTAAATAACCGCAGCGGCCTATATGTTGCCGAAGCTAATACTAGGAAAAGCTGTAAACCGAGTTCAATATTATTAAAGAAACGGGATTCAGTGAGGGCTTATTTTCTAAATATATTCTTCTTCCCACCCAGTAAATTCTAGGTCGAAGTGAGTCTGCGAACTGTATTCGAGCTCCTCCAACAAGTTTACTTAGGTATAATAGATACCTTCTAAAACTATCTTCTGAGGCTCAATGAGCGATATGTCTGCGCAAACAATTGATAAGAGAATGCTAAAACTAATAGTCGGTTTGGCCCTTGAAAATGAGCTCTATAACCACCGAGAAAACAAAGTACTTCGTAGACTCTACTCAGAACCAGATCTCAAGGAGCTCAAATCCTATCATAGAAAGCTAGCGTTATCTGAGGACACCCGCGATAGAGAGGTGTCTTTCTGGCTTGAACATGCTCTACCACAAGAGCCGTCGTCCACGAATTTATCTAACCTGATAATCCGTCTTCGTCAGATTGAGGCAATCCTATACTCTATGCTTATGGAGGGTACCGGTGAAGTACAAGACCTGAATGATTGGTTGAACTATGTGGCAAACGTAGGCGAAAGCCTCAAAGACAACTACTTCATGGATGCAAAGATCCTAGCAAGCCGTGCACTCGAGAGTTCGAGCAGAGCGTTAGCAGCAGCTATGCAAAACCCAGTGCGCCGCTATGAGTTAGGTATCTTGAGAAACGAGACGTTGAGGATTTTCGAAGAACTCAAGTCTTTGCATCCGAAACTGACTATACCTGAGTCTCTTCTCGACACCCATCTGAAGATCCAAGCCTCTCTCATCGAGTTGCTAACACTTCTAAGGGAGGGTAGTGAAGTAAGAGATGCAAAGCAGGAGCTGCAGTACTCTGCTCAAAAGCTAGCGTCCGCTCAAAGACTCCTCTTAAGGTCGGAGAAAGAGATGTTAAGAGCCAGTCAGGATATTGCCCAAGCCCAAGAATACCTTGGCTTAGGGATGAGTAAGGCCTTGGACTATCTTACGAGGATCCGTCTGAGCCGCGTCCTTCAGCAACTGCGAGGTCTTACTCTTGAGGCGAAGAGTTGACCTAGATTTAGAAGCCGATGCCTGCTATATGGCTTGGAGTTGAAAACGAAGAGAAATAAATACTGCAAAGTTGAAGAGAGTTTACCCGAGGTAAAGGTAGATACCGTATGTACTCTGTTTCATTTGGGTGCTGTCGATTTTAGAACGTATCTACCCACAATTTTGGTAGACAGACTGTTTCCAAATGCTAAATTTCGATTTCCTACGGGTAAACTACAAACAGGCATGTGGCTGGAAGATGAGTTAAGGCAAGCCCTGTAGTCACAGCGCTCTTAATCCTTAGCTGCTGTTTTGTTCATCCTAACTAATAATGAGATATGGTTTGCACAGAAGCGTTGAGGCCGTCCTCTTGGGTAGATTCTAGTTTTTATTCTCAACAGCATTTATGACCTTGATTCAACAAGCTTTCGTCTTTGAGATTTAGGTAAAATCTCTCTTGGAGGTTACCATCGTTGCAACTAGGGCGCAGACGGCTCTAGTATAGGGTATTCTTCTTTACTCGCGCCATAGTAGATCTCCTCTCTCATTCAGGATCTCGATGCTCCACAGCTCATGCATAAATTGGTATCTTCTCTATACAGCGACAGGTAAAAAGTAAATTTGGTAACGGTACAAGCCATACATATATTTTGATTTCATTGTTCGGATTCTTCCGACTCTGAATCTCTTCGGATTGATGGTCTAGTGACGCTTGATTTCAAGGTTTGTCACAGCAAACTTTTTTCAACAATTGCTTTAGCTGCCTACTAGACATATCTCACTTGCTTGAAAAAATTGTATAGCAGGCTGACTACCTCGTTATCCAAGTTGATCGAGTATTTTTTCAGGTGTTGCGTAGTAACCTCCTTTACCCATCCTATCTCTACAAGCGTCTTTAAGTTATTCTTTATATCGTTCGAGTTCAGCGGCGTCTTTTTACCTATCTCATATCTTGTGAAGGCATGATTTGGCTCTCTCATTAGAAGTCTGATTATCCTGAGCTTTCCTAGGCTTGCCAATGCTTTTTCGATGTCATCTGATGTCTTAAAAGGATCCATTGGCAAATCACGTCCTTAGTATTCTCTCTATCAGGCTGTTCAAGAATCTGTCAAGGTCGTCTAGAGCCAACCCACTAATTCCTATCTGCTTAAGCGACCTTATCTCGATAATATTCCTGTCAGCAAGGTCCTGAACATAATCCTCAATATCCTCCCTTATGTTAAGACCTGACTCCTCACCGACAATTCCTACCATTGTTCGTATCTCGCGAAGTGAAGCGTACGGAGATCTCTTCCGCCTCAATGCCCTTGCGATGCTCATTAAAACAAGTTTCTCTTCATCAGGTAGGCTGATTAAATCCTCATCAGTTATCGCCGGATAGGTTGTGCTATGGACCCTTCTTACATGCTCCGGTAAGATAGCGCTGCTTCCCTGCGATTCAGCAAGGTTGCCAGCGTAGAGGAGCAGATCCAAAGCATACCTGAGGTCACCGTTTGCAGGTGGACTTGAAGTTACGTTAGCGATGAACTCTAAAACTTCATCAGAGCATACACCTGGTCTAAGAGCCTCTCTTGCCCTCCTATCTATGATGTCGTAGACTTGACTCGAGGTATATGGCTGAAACTCGATATAGTTTCTGCCAAGTGAGCTCAGCTCTGCCTTCTCGAGGAGTTCATGAAATTTATCCTCACGCGCCACAAAAGTAACACCAACCACACCGCAAGGCCTGCCCGGAATCAGCTCATTCAGTCGAGTCAGGTCGTAGACGGCTCCTTCATCCTTGAAGTGTTTGACATAGTAGTCGATCTCATCAATGGTCAAGAGGAGCTTTCTCTTTCTTTCCTGTAAATAGATGACTAGGCTCTTCAACATCTCCTCTGCACTTAGACTTGCTGATACTAAGGCTGGTTCGACCTTGCCGAGTAGATTTCTGTAGAGAACTACCTTCCGTCCCCCCTCCATCTTGAGGTTAATGTATATGTGGTCAATGTCGATCCTCCTGCTATGGGCCTCCTTGGCAAAACTGTCACCGAATAGTCTTAACGTACTGGTTTTACCAGTCCCAGCAGGCCCTATAGCTTGGCATACTCTTAGGAAAGACTCTCCTCTCCTATCGAGAATATCCCAGTAGAAGCTTCTAAGTAGCGCCAGCTGCCTCTCTCTGTGTGGAAGAGAATTCCAGTAACGCTCAATTGGGAAATTAGGTAGAAGTTTATCTCTATCCTTGAATATCAGGCTCATCGCCTTTAAGTTCTCCATCTTAACTCCGATTGTTGAGGATATCACTCATCTAACTTGTTATCCACAGATGTAGCTCTTTCTGATGCAGATCATGGCTTAGTTGATGGGCTCATCCTTATAGGATTGTGATGAGAGAAGCCCAGACGGTAACCGAATTGGTTAAGCCGTTAGAACTCCAAAAGCTGAGAAACCTCAAGAGAGAACATCGCAGTTTCATAAACCTCGATCCCCTCCAACGTGGAGGAATACTATCGCCTGAAGCTAGGGAGGTTCTAGAGGCTTGGGGTGATGGCTACTCCATCTGCGACTTCTGCACAGGCAGGCTGGATATGATCAGAAATCCACCAATATACCATTTTGTCCATGAACTACTGCCAAAGTTCCTCAACGTAGATGTTGTAAGAATAACTCAGGGGGCTCGCGAAGGCAAGTTCATGGTTATGCACTCTCTCTGTAAGCCTGGAGACACAATCGTCATCGACGGAAATGCCCACTATTCCACGTATGTGGCGGCTGAAAGGGCTGGCCTTAACCTTGAGATAGTACCAAACAGCGGCTACCCAGAGTTTCGTATCAATCCTGAAGGCTATGCTGAAGCAATCGAAGAGGTCAGGAAGATCTCCGGTAGATTACCTCCGCTTACTCTTCTAACATATCCAGACGGTAATTACGGCAACCTTCCAGACGCAAAGAAGGTTGCGGAAATCTCTCATGAACATGGTGTACCTTTACTTCTTAATGCAGCATATAGTGTCGGTAGGATGCCGCTTTCGTGTAGAGACCTAGACTGCGATTTTGTAGTCGGTTCTGGCCACAAGAGTATGGCATCCTCAGGCCCTATCGGAATCTTTGGGGTCAAGAAGGAATATGAGGCTCTTATTCTAAGGAAATCGAAATATTTTAAAAACAAGGAAGTTGAGCTTCTTGGCTGCACCGCTCGCGGCGCATCTGTTGTAACAATGATGGCGAGTTTCAGCTCAGTTCTTGAAAGAATTACGGAGTGGGGAAGAGAAGTCGAGCATAGCAGATGGTTCGCTCAGGAGCTGGAAAAACTTGGTTTCAGGCAGCTCGGAGAGAAGCCGCATAACCACGACTTGATGTTAATAGAGTCAAAGACTCTATTCGAAATCTCACAGAAACATCCTCGACGAGGATACTTCCTCTACGAGGAGCTGAAGAGTAGGGGGATAGTAGGAATAAAGCCTGGGTTGACCAAGAACTTTAAACTTTCCACATACAGGCTTAGTATACAAGAACTGGAAAATGTCATCAACGCATTCCAAGATATTCTTAACCAATATGGGCAATAAGCCCTCTTTTAATTCTCCGAGCTCTATTACATCTCGACCATCGTGTAGAGTTTGCATACAAAGGCTGAGGAGGTTAGCGAACTTACTCTGTTTATTAGTTGGTTCCATATATCTAGTAGGCTCAGTGTCTTGACTAGCAACTTGGTGGAGTTGGTTTCTATTGGAGTTGAAAGGTAGTAAGACTGAGAAGAATCTGCTTGCAGCTTTTGCAGGGGAATCGCAGGCAAGAACCAGATACACCTTCTTTGCAAGTGTTGCTAAGAAGGAAGGCTTTGAACAGATCTCTGCGATTTTCACAGAAACCGCTGATAACGAGAAGGAACATGCTGAACTCTTCTTCAAACATCTTCAGGGCGGCGAGGTTGAAATAGCAGCTACATATCCCGCTGGTGTGATAGGTTCAACTGCTCAGAACCTAAAAAGTGCCGCTATGGGTGAACGGCTTGAATGGGGTACCATTTACCCTGATTTTGCAGAGGTAGCGGACAAAGAGGGTTTCAGTGAGATAGCAAAGACATTTCGTCAGGTTGCATCGGTTGAGGTTAACCATGAGAAGAGGTTTCTGAAGCTTCTGACTAATCTAGAGATAGGGCAAGTCTTCAAGAAGCCTACAGTCGTCAGGTGGAAATGCCGTAACTGCGGCTACATATTGGAGTCTAAGGAGGCCCCTCTCAAATGCCCTGTGTGCGCACATGACCAAGCATACTTTGAGCTGTTTGTTGAAAACTACTAGAAACCTCGATAATTTCTTTTTATTGTAAACTGCTTGAGGGTTAATTAGAAACTTCCTTCTTTTCTTTATAGGTAAATCATATCCGTATGGCAGGTTTATATTAGATAGGTAATTCTCTATAGCTCTCTGGCGTTGAATCTGTCTTCATGAATTCTCGGAGAACAGTTGTTGCGAACCCTCCCCTTGGAAGTATGAAGCTCAAAGTTAAACCATCTGGTGACTTCTTTACAACCAGATCTTTTGGAATGATCCTTCCAATCCTTCGAGAGCCAAAAGCTTTAACAGGCTCAAAATTTTCCAGTTTGAGTCCAAAATCGGCTAAGACCTCTAGCTCAAGCTCTCCTGCCAATCCTCTTGGAAAAGGCATTCTAAAACCATAAACGGGTGCCGTGAAACTTATCTCGTGGGCTTCATACCTCCGCTGCTCTTTCTCCTCGTCTACTACTTCAAACCAGCTACGTGTGGTATACTTTCTGGCAAAATCTCCAGCTATTACTCGATGAAATAGGCCACGCCTAACCCGGAGGGCAAGATACATGTTACAGAGATAGCTTTGGTAACTATTCACTAGAAAGCGTCGAAGCCAACGATCCCCTACCTTAAGGTTACCTAGAACGATATCGTATCCCCTTCTTACATTGCTACCGTCTATGCCAAATCGTTGGGGGCCAAAATAGTTTGGAAGCCCGTTTACACGAAGTAGAGAAGCGATGCGTTCAGCTCTTTCCAACGCCACTTTACTTGGGACGTCTATCTCTGTTATTGTCACAGTGAAGCGATTTCCTATGAGGTGTCCTACTCTCAGTTTGTTCGTGTGTAGTCGTGTCCAGTTTACCGTGATTGGAAATTCCTTCTGTATCCTTCTAATTACTAGGTCGACTTCGCTTCTATCTAATTTTCCAATTGGTATGCTGAAGGTC
>JAWBNY010000028.1:8146-9883 GCA_038826985.1 Bathyarchaeia archaeon
GGTCTGTGTAGTTATCGCATTCTTGTCTTTAAGGCCTGCAAAACCAATGTCCCTCTCATTTAGTCCCAGAAACGTGGCAAAGAGTTTCTGGACATCTCTTGTTGTCAATCCTTTCTTTGTGAGATTGATGTACAGATGCTCTCCTCTACCGATTGGCTCGTAGCGAGGCAACTCTTCGACGATAAAGTGGCTTGGTACAGCACGTATTTTTCCTCCTATACCCTCCAATCCGCTAGTAATGTATGGTAGGGTATTCCACCTCACTTCCAGATTCTTCATCTCTAATACTTTAGAAACAGTTTACCACTAGAATTTTTCAGTTCCGTCTTATAGGCAAGATAACTCTTACTACGTTGACGACAGTTCTTGACCTACTCCATCAGAAGGGCAGAGCTGTAGACAGCTTATTAATTCATGAAAGTTAACATCAAGGCTAAAGATGAATAGATATCCTGCTGAATCAGCTATGTCATTGAAATGGGAAGAATGGAGGTTGATATTGGTTCACATGGAAGGGCTTCAAAGTTCTTAGAATGCGGTAGTGACTGTTTTGTTGTTTGGAATGCTTGCATCATCAAATAATTTGGTTAAGGTAGAGCGTTCCCTGTTACTAGCATATTTGTAGGTTTCTTCTGACACGTTTGTTGTCTTGATGTTGCCTATCCTATGTACATATTTGTAAGTATTTTGGATATTTCCGTATGGATCTAGTTATGGGTGCTCCAGACCCTGCCTCACACACGGTCTTAGCAATAATATGTTTAATAAGCTACTGGTTAGTGTAGATTGGTTTCTGACCATAAACGGTTATGCTCAAAACCTTTAAACTACTATGTAAGCTATTTAGAGCCTGCTCTTTAGAGATGTTAAGCTTCTTCAAAACTGTTGCTAGAATAGGGTCATTGAGGTTTATATAACTAATAGGGTATGATACCTCTTCCACAGGTCTAACGTTTTCAAACCCTGCATCTCTAATCATAGCAAGGTACTCTTCTCTGAGAACCGCTCCTGCAACACATCTGGCGTATGCATTGATCGACTCTTCTATGGCTTCTGGTAGCTTATCTTGTAAGACGATATCTGAAACTACCAATCTGCCTCCTGGTTTCAGCACTCTATAGGCCTCTTTGAAAACCCTTCTTTTATTGGTGGAGAGGTTTATCACACAGTTTGAGATTACAAGGTCAGCAACGTCATCTTCAATAGGAAGATTCTCTATCTCACCTAGCCTAAATTCTACGTTCGAGTATTTCCCTTTCCTCGCGTTCTCTTTAGCTCTCTTCACCATCTCGGGGGTCATGTCAACACCGATGACCTTGCCTTTTTTCCCAACTCTTTTGGATGCCAAGAAACAGTCCAGTCCTCCACCTGAACCGAGGTCGACAATGGTCTCACCCTTCCTGATTGAGGCGAAACTTACAGGGTTTCCACAACCAAGTCCGAGGCTGGATCCTTTTGGAATATCGTTAAGCTTATCCCTTGAAAAAGTACTGCTTCCGCATTGTTGAGTATATATAGACATAGTTGGGCAACAACTATGACCAGAAGCTAACTCCGCATAGTACCTTCTAATAAACTCTCTAATCTCATTCTCACTAACCTTAGGTGTCATTTGGGCTCCTTGTTACGGTTACTAGTCTAATTCGCTCTTATCTTTTTTGAAAACAAGAGCCCAGTACAGGTTAGGCTGAATGTTATCAGAGATACGACATAATCATACGAAGTTGCAGCTTGCTA
>JAWBNY010000029.1:0-9836 GCA_038826985.1 Bathyarchaeia archaeon
ATCTCAAGAGAGGGCAGAATCGATGAAGATGGTCAAATATCCTCCAAGCGACGGCTTCGTTAATGATAAGATAAATCTCAGCTCTTTCAAAAGTACAAACGTTTTGTTAATCTATTTACAAAGTGTTATATGATAGATATCTGTAGATTAGAGTGAGGTGAGAGGATGCTAGGAGGATACATGGGGAAGCTGTTGCGGGTTAACCTCACCTCTGGGGAGAGTAGTGAAGAGAAGGTTCCTGATGAAGTCCTGAAAGACTTCATAGGTGGGAGAGGGCTTGGAGTTAAGATTCTTTACGACGAGTTGAAGAGAAACGTTGACCCCCTTTCTCCAGAGAACAAGATAATCATTCTAACAGGACCTGTGACTGGAACCTCTGCACCTCAGAGCGGGAGATGGTGTTCAGTCACGAAGTCCCCGCTCACAAACACTATCCATGACTCTCAAAGCGGGGGAGACTTTGGTCCATACTTAAAGTTCGCCGGTGTTGATGGGGTAATCTTCGAAGGTGCGTCAGAAAGACCGGTCTATCTTTGGGTGAGCAATGGATCAGCTGAACTCCGAGATGCATCAGCCCTATGGGGCAAAGATGTCTTCACCACCACAGACGCTATCATTAAAGGAAACAAGAATGTTCGTGTAGCCTGTATAGGTCCTGCAGGAGAGAATTTGGTTAGGTTTGCAAACATCGTAAACGAGAAGCATAGAGCAGCTGGAAGAGGTGGACATGGAGCAGTACTTGGTAGCAAAAGAGTAAAGGCTATAGCCGTAAGCGGTGAACTTCGCCCTCAAATCGCCGACCCTGAAGCACTCAGGAAAGTAAACGAGAGAGTCGTAGCCAAGATACGTCAGATGTCGTCGACAGGCGACCTTCTACCGAGACATGGAACAGCCGTTCTTGTAAATAATATCAATGAGGAGGGAGGCTATCCAACACGAAATTTCCAGACAGGAGTATTCCCAACAGCGGACAGGCAGAGCGGACAGACATTGACGGATACACTCTTGATGGACAGGATGGGATGTTGGGGATGTATCATTAGGTGTGGGAGAGTCACAAAGGTTCCTCCATGGAGCCCATACAGTGGAGTAGGGGAGGGACCAGAGTATGAGACTATATGGGCTCTGGGTGCACAATGCGGGGTCGACAGCCTTGAACCTATAGCAAAAGCAAACTACCTCTGCAACGAGTTGGGGGTCGATACAATAGAGATGGGCAATCTTATAGGGCTTGCAATGGAGCTATATGAAAAAGGCTACATTGAAAAAGAGCTAACAAGAGGCTTAGACCTGAAATTTGGGAATGCACAGGCTCTTGTTGAACTGGTATGGAGAACCGCCTATAGGTCTGGCCTAGGCGACGACATCGCTGAGGGAGGGTTGAAACTCGCAACCAAGTACAAGGCACCCCACCTCTTTATGGGTGTTAGGGGACAGGGGCTTCCAGCCTATGACCCAAGAGCATTCCAAGGCCATGCCTTGGGATATGCAACTTCAAACCGTGGAGGATGCCACCTTAGAGCCTACATGATTGCAGGCGAAGTCGTCGGAGAAGTAACAGGGCAGAAGATCTCCTTTGACCCCGCTGAAACCAAGGGGAAAGCAAAATGGGTCATGGTCTTCCAAGACTTATACGCAGCATGTGATAGCCTGATTCTCTGCAAGTTCAACACCTTCGCGATCGGAGCAGAGGAGTTTGCCGCAACATTGTCAGCGGTCACTGGTTGGGAGTACACTGCGGAGGATATAATGAAAGTAGGGGAGAGAATATACAATCTAGAGAGGGCATTCAACATAAGAGAAGGAACCCATGGGCAAGACACGTTGCCTAAGAGGTTTCTGGAAGAGCCCATGCCTGAAGGACCGAAGAAAGGCTATGTTGTGAAACTTGATGAGATGCTCGGCGAATACTATCAACTCAGAGGATGGAGGGACGGTGTCCCGACGAGAGATAAGCTGAGTGAGTTGAAGTTGGACAGGGCAGCAGCTGAGGTTGGAGTTTAATCCTTTATACACCCTCTTTTTTGGGAGAATGGAGATTTGATTGCTCGGGTAAGGTTCTTCGGAGACTTGCAGGATTATGTGAGGAAGAGCTGGACAACCATTGAAGTCAAACAGGGTAGCACAATCCTTGACCTGATCCAGCAATTAGCAGAGAAGGTCGACTCAGACCTTCCTAAGAAGATTATTGAGGGAGGCAAGACACGGCCGGAAATCAAGATCCTGCTTAATGGGAGAGATATAGCCTACATGAATGGTTTAATGACTGAGCTGAACGACCACGACCTTGTTTCTTTCTTACCTATAGCTGGAGGAGGGTAGCCGTCTCATGGACGTGAACTCACCCCTGCCGGTCTTATATCCCATGTTTGCCACGTAACCCAATTTCTAGCCAACGGATGAACACCGCAGATAGAGGCCAGCAAGGCTGTTCATTACTCTTAAACATAACTCAAAAGCTGAAGGCTTAGTTTCAGCGGCGAAGTATTCTAATAATTCCCTAGCAGCGACACATATTCACATCAAGCCCAAGCTCACATCCCTCAAAAATTACCGCTTCCTATCAGTGAAAGCGAAAAAGTGAGCCCTTAGCAAAAGTGTCGGCTTAAGTCAGGGTAAAACCCCTTATTATCCTCTCGCCTAGGAATTTTGCTTTGCTTCCAAGCTCCTCCTCGATCCGTATCAACTGGTTGTATTTGGCGTTCCTGTCACTTCTAGCAGGTGCACCTGCCTTGATCTGTCCAGAGTTTGTACCCACAGCTAGGTCAGCTATGAAGCTGTCCTCTGTTTCCCCGCTTCTGTGGCTCACGATGGCCGTCCAGCCATGTGTATGAGCCATCTTTATAGCGTCTAATGTCTCAGTTACCGAGCCTACCTGATTCAGTTTTATCAGAACAGAGTTAGCGCATTGTAGTTGAATACCTTTCATTATTCTCTGCGTGTTTGTGACAAAGAGGTCGTCTCCAACTATCTGTACTCGGCTGCCAAGCTTCCGCGCCATCTCAACCCATGAGTCCCAGTCGTCCTCGGCATGCCCGTCTTCAATGCTGATAATAGGATACGTCTTGCAGAGGTCGGCGTAGAAGTCAACAAGCTCTCCTCCGGTGTACGTCTTCTTACCTATCCTGTATATACCGTCGTAGAAGAACTCGCTTGAGGCGGGGTCTAACGCGATCTTCATCGCATCCTCGTTACCAGCGTACCTCGCTGCTTCAAGCATCAGCTCCAACCGTTCATGTACATTTTCAACCTGTGTAGGAGCGAAGCCGCCTTCATCGCCTATAAGTATGGCGCCTACACCGTATCTCTTCCTGAGTAGACTAGCTAGATGATGGTAGGCTTCAGAGACCATTCTAATCCCTTCTCGAAAATTCTTCGCTCCAACCGGCATGAGCATATGTTCCTGTATAGAGTTCTCCTGCCCTGCATGCTTACCGCCGTTTATGACGTTGCACATAGGAACTGGAAGGATGTCGGCACTTGAACCATAGAGCTCGCCTATGTACCGATATAGTGGAGTGCCTCTCGCTGCCGCCCCAGCCTTCGCGACAGCCATGGATACTGGAAGTATAGCATTTGCACCAAGCCTGCTCTTGTTTGGGGTATCGTCAAGCTCGATCATAGTAAGGTCTATCTCCCTCTGCTGGGTACAGTCCATCCCCACGATCTTGGGAGCAATCACTTCATTGATATTGTATACCGCCCTCAGAGTGCCTCTTCCAAGATATCGCTTGCTATCTCCATCTCTCAGCTCGAGAGCTTCATGACGCCCAGCACTTGCTCCACTAGGAACCATACTCCTGAAAAGGCCGGCTTTTGTGTTCAAGTCAACCTCAACTGTTGGGTTACCTCTAGAATCCAAGACCTCTCTTGCTTTTATCGAAACGATCTGCATGCACATGCACCTACAGATTAGTTCTAGGTTAGATATGAAACTTCCATGAGGAAAACAGGTTCAAAGGTTTTACTGTCTAAGATGCAAGCTGCTGCCTAGATCTGAGCGTTGCATACTATTTTGATATGTTAAATATATGAGGGGTGAGTCATGAAACGTCTATATACTCTTCGCTATGGCGATGCCTAGCTCGCGACATCTAGACAGTGCCTGGCTATCGGGTTTATACTTTACAAGCAGAGGAGGCTCGATGACTCTCATCCCGAACCTGTTCTTCATTATTTCAAGCACAAGCCTTGGTGCTTCGCCGCTCCATCCGTATGAGCCGAAGGCTGCCCCAACCTTACCGTTCAGGTTGACACCTTTAACAGCAGCTTTCTCGAAAAGGGATTTAATACCGTTTGTCATATCGTGATGATATGTGGGCGCTCCAACAACGACAGCATCATAACCGGATAAAGTTGCTGGGTCTACATCTGAGTCAACCAGAAGCTCAACGAGGCTTCCAGTAGTTCTTACCCCCTCGACAGCAGCCTCTGCCATCTTCTCGGTGTTGCCTGTCCTACTGTAGTAGGCGACAAGAATTTTCAACAACCATCTCCACAGCTATGAGTATCAAATCTGCTAGTTAAGTCTTAGTTATAGTGAAGGGCGGAAAGGCATGTTTGACCCGCTTGCCTGTGAAAACCGCCTTATTACTCAACTATTCTTCCCTTATATCGAAGCTTCTTCAACTAGCTTTTAGATTCATCTCTACTTTGGAAAGTTGTTCCAGCACATAAGTTCGTATATCTCTTGGTTTAGGCAACCCGTATAACAACTTCCCACCCTTCATGATAGGGAGGAGGAGTGGTTTCAACTCTCCACTACAGTATGGGCAACGTTCAACCCTAACTTCTGAGGGGACTAGTTGGTCTCGAAAGCATGCTTGACATCTGTAGACTTCTTTTCGTCCAGGAAGCTTCCCTTTCTTTGCTGTAGGTCTTCCATCAACTTCTACGATGTCGAAGGCGAATTCAACCGATGGAGCACACGCGATGCTTGTACCGACACCAAATATGTCCACTAGGTCAACGACCTCGGCTATCTTATATTCATCTATGCCGCTGCTTAATACTAGTTTTACATGGCGGAAACCGTTCATATCGAGTGCCCATCTGGTTTCTTCTAGGATCCTGCGGATGTCTCCTCTCCTAGATGCAGGCGTATCAAACCTCACACCGTAGAGTTTGGCACCGAGCGTCTTCGCTGCAAGTAGCGCCTCAACCCTCTCATCGAACCATGTGTCGCAGAGCATCACTCTAGGCACATCCTCAGGCATCACTTCATCAAAGGCTTTCAGAGCCTCAGTCTGCTCCCCGAAGAGGAGGATCAACTCATGCGGAATCGTCCCGACCGGTTTCTCCCCTATCAACTCAGCGCCATAAGTACCGGAGACAGCGTCGCATCCACCTATGAAAGCGGCACGGTCGATCATAGGCGTTATAGCTGGATGAACCGCTCTAATCCCGAAGAAGATAATGGTCTTGCCGTTAGCAGCCTTCTTACAGCGTGCCGCCTTAGTCGCCACAGAGGATGCGTGGCGGAGAATGCCTAGAAGAGCTGCCTCCAAGACGCCAAATTCTAGGTAAGAACCCTCAACCCTAAAAACAGGTTGATAACGTCTGAAAAGTGTACCCTCCCTCATGGAGTATACGTCTACGTTCAATCCCTCAAAGAGGTAGACAGCTTCCTCTAAACCAGCGAGCACACACCAGTCATAGCCCTTAGGCATCGAGTATGCATGAACATCCATGACCACCCTCTTGCCAGATAGACCCTTCTTTTCGACAACTTCCTTTGTTCTCTTATAATATATGTCAGTCACATCGCCCCTCTTGATCGCTTCAGGCTCAGCTACATGAAATCGATAAACCATAACAATTCAACCCGCATGTCAACAATGAATACATAATAGGATAAAGCCTATCCTATTAGTATAGAGGCCTAGCTTCATGACCATAACTATCTGTAGGAGTGCGGCTCTGATAATTGTAGATGTCCAGAAAGATTTCTGTCCCGGCGGCGCCCTCCATGTACCTGATGGTGATGCTGTGGTTCCGATACTTAACGAGTATATCCTCCGATTCAAGAAGGCTGAGGCCCCGGTCTTTGCCACCCGAGACTGGCATCCTCCAAACCACATGTCTTTTCGTCCATATGGCGGTCCTTGGCCTCCACACTGCGTGCAAGGTACAGATGGAGCTGAGTTCCACAGTGGGTTGAGGCTTCCAAAGGATGTAATTGTGATATCAAAGGGAACCACCGGAGAGAATGAGGGCTACTCTGGATTCGAGGGGACAGACCTAGAATTTAGACTTCGGGCAGTTGGGGTTAAAACACTATTCATCGGGGGTTTAGCCACAGACTACTGTGTAAGAGCAACAGCGCTAGACGCGTTGTCAAGAGGCTTCAAAGTGGCGCTTCTCGTCGACGCTGTTCGAGGTATAGACTCAAAGAACAGCCAAAAGGCGATAGATGAGATCTTGAGAAGGGGCGGCCAAGTAGCAACCCTCTCTGAATTTGAGAGCTAAAGCAATAAAAACCTAACAAGCCTTTCTCCACAGATTGGCCTCACCTCACTAAGTGGACGTAGCACCAATGTACAAAGGCTATTGTACCTAAGGACATATGAGATAAATGGCATTAAAACAGTTAATCTGCTGTAAAACCACCCGTCAATCCAGCCAAGCAGCGTTAGACCGTTCAAAGGGCCTTCTACTCAAGAAAAGTAAGCAAATACAGTATGGCGATACCTAGGATGAGCGTTATAAGCTGAAATACTGATTTCGACACGTTAAACTCGTCTCTCTGAAGCTCTGGGATCAAGTCCGAGCCAGCAATGTAGACGAAGTTGCCTGCAGCAAATGGTATAAGGAATCGTGCGAAGTCGACAAACGATATCCCTAGAAGCAACGCAAAAGCAAGGCCTAGGAATGCCGCCAAAGCAGTAAGGAGATTAAGAAGTAGAGCTCTCCCTCTACGATAGCCGGCGTAGAGTAGAACCCCGAGGTCTCCGATCTCTTGCGGAACTTCATGTAGAATCACGGCTATGCTTGTTGTTGCACCCAGATGTGGACTCTGTAGGAAGCTTCCGCCGATTACTAAGCCATCAACAAAGTTGTGAACAGCATCGCCGATAAGGTTCATGTGGCCTAGAGCATGAGGATGATTTTCCGAAGTCAGTATATGACAATGCCTCCACCTCACAAACCTCTCTGTAACAAATGAAAAGACTACGCCTGCGAGAATTATTAGTGAAGTAGCAGTTGCATTCTTGTTCGACTCTAATGCTTCAGGGATTAGATGGATAAATGCGTCCCCAAGCAGCCCTCCCGCTGAGAAACTAACCAAGTATACTAAGGCCTTGCTGAGTCTATCGCTTCCTACAAGAAAGGTTACCGCACCTACCAGAGAGATTAAGCTAACGACAAGCACGCTTGCTAAAGCATACATGCATGAGTACAAAGCCTCACCTCCCGAAGAAATTCGTGGAGTATAACTTTGTATGAACCCATCTTAAACACTCTCCACAAAGGTAAAAGAGTGTCTACACTCAACCAACATTGTTACTAACATAGAATTCGAGTTCAAGCCTCCTCGAAACATTGAAAGACTCGGAAAGATAACTAGGAACCTTTCATCGAGGTGTTAGAATCGGTGCTTGGGGTATAGATGAGCATGACCTAACCTAACACCTGCCTAACCCAAGTTGATGCCCCAATTGCAGCGCAGAAATCTGCGTTCTCTGGAACAACGAAAGAGACATCGAATAATGAACCTACCGGATATATACTTCTCTGGAAACATTTGCTCTGGGCTAGCCGGCCAACCAGTACGACGCTCCTTTCCAGTCCACAAGCCTTTGATGCAAAGACCGCGACCATGCCAACGACCTGACCTATGAGGTTATAAAGGCCCGCAGCTACATCGCTATCGGTAATGTCGTCGGAAACCTTGCCAAAATTGGAGGCTGTCGCATACTCTGGAAGCCGACCGACACCTTGGCCAGCTATGTCTTTGACCGTTAAGTCCACCTTCGAAGCGTCCCCTTTCTCCGCAAGATGCTCAACTGTACCTATGCTCTGTACTCTCAGAAGAAGCCTTGATAAACCCTGAAGCGTACCTCCACCGACACCAGTACCACCTAAGTGTACGATCCTCTTTCCTCCCTCGTAGACGGCAACGAGTGCTGTACCCGTCCCCACGCTGACAACCAACGCCTCGCTCCTACCAGTAAGGGCGAGACCGCCTGTTCCAACTGCTACGAACTCGTCTACACGCCGAACCGGAAGGTCTAGCAGACATTCCGGGATCCTTCGTGCACCCACGCCAGTAGCTGCAATAACCTTAACATCGCTTAGACCACGCTGCAGGTCGGAGAGAAGCTTACCCAGCGCTCCCGAGGCAGCAGCGATCGGCTCCAAACTCTGGGTGGTGGTCAAACCGACAACCTCACCGTCCTGTAGAGCCGCAGCCTTGGTGGTACTCCCACCGATATCTATACCCACAACAAGTCTGCCCATATTGAAGAACCAACTCTTTAGAGCATGTAGTTATCTATGCTCCAAATATATCTGCATCGTGGAAGTCTCTGATACGGGGTAGCTCGTGTTGACAACAAAAGTAGGCATACATATTTCTTGAGCAATCGGAGCTGTATAGTACAGGTTCGATTTACCTGCGACGAAGCACATAGCTTGCAGTTATTCCAAAAATAAAGACAACCACAGCCGATGCCAGAAATAGCAGCTTAAGCCAAGGGATGAACTGCGGGCCAGTGACTGACTTGAACAGTATGTCACCGAGCGGAGTAAACTGAACCATAGTGTACAACACACTTAGTATTGCGGTTACGATGAGAGATGACCTCAAGGCCTCCGAGCCTGTTCCGCGTTCCCAGCCAAGAAAGTCCATGTCTGCTGTCCAGCCAACCAGCGGCCGTAGGGCAACTACTAAAGGTGGAACAAGCGGTATTAGGAAAGGTATCATAGTCACCAGCCAAAAGAAGGTGAAGCCGAAGACAGCGCCAACAAGGACGTCTGCGGGAAGACTTGACCAATCTAGGAAGACTATCAGGTAAGCAACAACTCCGGCAGCCGCTATGAAGTTTCCTACTAGAAGAGATATGAAGCTACCCAATATGAAGCCAAACCATGAGCGGTGCTTCCTCACAAACCAACCCAACAGATAGAAACCTGCAAAATTACCTGGGACTCCAGCCACTATGCTTAGGAGGGGGGTAGTCAACCCTTGGGGAGTGAGAAAGACAACGTCTCCAACAAAGGTACCTATAGCGGCTCCAATTCCTCCAATCATCGGGCCATATATGACGGCAAAGATGGCTGGAAACACAACTCCTGGACGAAACTGCCCTACGCCCCATGGAGTGGGAATCGGAGAGGTCACAGCTATGGCTACTGCGTAGAGTGCGGCTGATATTGAAACAAGAGCTATCCTCAACGCTGAACTCATGGGGCGATGCTGCCGGGTTTGAGTCGAACCATGCTTATCCGATGACATAGTTGATTCCGACAGGGTCTGTGATAGGCCAGCATCCTTGTAAACCTCACATGGACTACACAGATAGCTTTGTCCGTAAGAGCAGTAATGGCTACTCAAAGGAGCCTCTATCATCCTCTGCTTCCCCATCAAGCATGGAAGCTCTTTATGAACCAACTTAGGTTTTTTGGTACTAAATTAACTTTACCCGCGCGGATGAAGATGATTTATACACCAATGAAAGATTCTATATTGTATTCACATTATATGGGATCGCTCACACCTATTATGGCTTGCTACGGTGACAAAGTCTGCAAACATGCTAACATCTGAGAGATGTTAAACAGCAATTGTGGAGTAGCTGTTTTCATATAGCTATAAAGTCATTTCAGTAGAAAAC
>JAWBNY010000030.1:0-9772 GCA_038826985.1 Bathyarchaeia archaeon
GTTTACGCGTAGCGTCATTATTATTGCGATTAGGATTGCGAAGGGTGCACCTAATGAAACCATGTCTCTGAGGAAGGAGGCAGCCGGCGTCTTTGGGGATTTTATAATCACGTCTGTAGCCATGATGATGATTACCGCTATGGCCACAAGCTGGATTAGGTTAGCACTCAACCACTCGATAGGGGACGTTGGTTTTGATACCGTTTTTGTTTCTGTCATATCAGACACCTAGGCTCTGCCTGATGATGTAGATAATCATCATGGCGATCACTACCAACTTCACAAAGTCGCCACCAATGATGCAAGAGATCTCAAGCGGGTCCTTCCTTACTATGGCGCCTGCGGCAACCTGTTCCTCACCTAGGAGTGTGTAGTCAGCGAACATAAGCCCCAGTGGCTGGGTATCGATCGCGTTCTCACATGTCCAAGCCACGCCTCCAACTCGCTTAACTGCCTCGTCGACACAGACGTTTGAACACATATGTAGGTAACCGATCTGTATGTACGCGCCTGCTTGATGCTGAACAACTTGGCTTACATTCGCGTATGTGCCAACTATACCGTCTGTTGTATAATAGTTGTTCTCCTCTCTAAAGGCCTCCGGGTGGGCTGATTCCAGAAAGCCTTGACGTGCACTGTCTCTCATAAGCATAAAAGTTTGGGCGTGGAGAGCTACAGTATACAGGGGTATACCTAGGTCTCCGCAAGTCTTTGCTGTCCTACTCAACAGCACATTGGCTGAAGCCAGCAATATGCTTTCCATCGTGCTGGCGGGGTTCATACCTCCATATGTGAAGACTATCGGCCTCCCACGTTCTGCGCAGGACTTCACAACCTCGTCAAAAACTTCAAGCCTAGGTATGCTTCGAAGCTCAAGTAGCCCTAGCCTTTTTGCGAAGAAGATGCCGAAGAGGTAGCATAGGATAGAGATTATGAAGAAATATGTCCACTGGACGTCCATCAAGACTATCGACATGACGACTCCTCTTTTTCCGAGTATTGTATTGACTCTTTCATGTATATAAAAATTAACACTTGTTTACAAGCTGTAACTTAATCCAGCATCATTTGATGACGCTACCCTTTGAAGAAGTAAAAGATCCGCTTGAGGATTGACGAATCCTCGACTTTTTCTTCTGAACGCTTATGTAGCGCATTCTCAGGGTGAAGTCTCTCTTCTTCTTCGAGTTCTTCCACCCTCTGCAGTATAAGCTGTGAACTATGAACCGGGTTAAGCGCTAATAATTCGGTTATCTCACCTCCAAAGTCACCCAGTAGACCTCTCGCATATGTGTATGAATATATGAAGCCTAGGTTTCCAAACACGTTGGACATTCCGTATGTTTTCAAGACAATCTTCAGGAAGTCGCGGATCTCGCTTTTCGCTATGTACCTTGCGATCTGCTCGATCATCTCCTTCTCTCGTTCCGGTGTGAGGTGGAAGTACTCTGGCAAATTCTATCAAGAAAAAGTTGTTTTCCTATCCTTAAAAGACTTATTGTAAGAAAGGTATGAGAGAGGTGCTCATCCATCTTACATGGTCTTCTATTCTTCTATGATCTCTACGTTCGCTCGGGCGACGGTCACTCGTCTCCCATCTAGAAGTTCTACCTCGAGCACTCTCGCATATGACTCTGTTTCAAGCTTCTGAAGCTCTACTGGAAGGCTCGCAATCTTCCCAAGCATGCCAAAGAACGGGGCTTCGATTATCCTGACAGGCATTCCCACAGTCATGCCTTCTAGTGAAATCTTATCTTCACCAGCCTCTGTGTAGCTTGCTTCTCTGAGTGGTATGATAATCTCAGGTCTAATGACTCCTGCCCTAATCTGTGTCGCACCGTTTATATATGCTACCTCTCCAGAATGTTTCCGAAGGAGTTCAAAAGAAGCTCGTGCCATACTCATTTTTCCAAACCCTTCAGTTATGATGAGTGTGAGCCCAGCATTCTCATGCCCTGTTATCGCTACTCCGATTTCATAGCCCAAGAAGTCGCGTAAGTCTTTGTCCTCGATTCCCCCAACGATGATCCCTCGAACTCCTATCTCAACCGCTTTACGGAGAACCTTCTCTGTTACTAAGGATCCACCTACCAGAACCCTGCCTGAATGCTCAGGACGAATATGCTCTTCTGTAACAATTTCGTCCTCGCTGTTGACAACGGTTTCGAGAATGCCGCTAGTTTCCCCGCCGATGCCGAAGATCCCTTGGATGAAGGCGGCTGGGGACTCGATTACAACGCCCTGGTTGGGTATTACTGCAGCGACCCTGCCTGGAATAAATGCTTTTAGCTCGATAGGTATTTCAGGCTCTCTGACTACGATCTGCCCTGACGTCTGCATTATAAGTTCAAGCGTTCCATCGCATTCAGAGGCGTATTCTCTCTTGAGCCACAAGAACTTCTTGCGTGCTATGATCTCTCCTTTAGAGACAGGATCTCCCTCTTTCTTCAACATGTAGCGGGGCATATCTTCGGGGTCACAGTTTAGTGGAATACATACATTAATAACCCGAGGGTTGCCCGGCATCTTGGTCACCGCGACCGTCTGGGCTCCTTCAACTCGGTCACCCACTTTGACTATCACTTCACCTTGAAGAGGTAAAGTTCTAGTTTTCCGTAGTAAATAGTACTCCTTCCTCTTAAGTCCAGGTGTATATGCTAGCGACATTTTTTGTACCTACGCCCCTATGCAATTCCGTCTACGTTAGGATACATGTCTAGATCTTTGAACCACTCTCTAAGCTTCGCCTTTCTTCTGCTATCTTCTTTTGGAAGCTGCAGTGGTCTACCACGTGCATCTATTATGATTCCAGCCTCTCCTCCGTCTACTTCAGCAACCATCTGTTTTCCAGATCCAGCGCCTACGTCGAATCCAGACTCTGGTTTAATTTTAACAGTAGCTTTTTCCATGGATGCTAAAGGAATTCTTTTGATGCTTCCATACCTCGCCTCGTGAGCGACTTCACTACCGTCTGGCAAGGTGATTTGAACTTCCCCTATCTTCTTCCCTTCTTCTTTTGATGTTCCGCTGAAAGCTATGCATGTTCCAAGCCTGATGAGGCAGTCCTTCTCAAAGATCTCAAGAGCTGCCTTTGGATGAACGGTAGACATTACTCCTAAGTGGGGCATCATGAATACGCTATCTACAAAGAGGAAGACAACACCTTCTGCGGAGAAGCCATCTATGAGGATAAGTGCACATTGGACTCTTCTTGGAGCGTGAGATAGAAGGCCGCCTGTTGCTCCTATGGCATTGACCCTGAGCATCTCGATATAGGTCTCAGTCCTCTCCTTCTTTCCCTCTTCGAGGATCTTCCCTACGTCGATCTCGCCCCCTCTCACTCCGAGTAGAGGTCTTGCCAGCGACTTATGGTGTTTGAATCCGAGTCTAAGAGCCTCCCGTGCAACTGCATGCTCAATCATCAGTCTCTGTAACGTTTGCGGTATGGTTGTAGGACGGATCATCTTGTTTCTTAGCTGATTGAGAACCTCGGTTTCACTAATGTCGAAGGGAATCCACCTGATGATGTTCTCCATAGTTGCCTCTTTTAGGACGTTACATATGCTGTAGCTCATACCTAGGTTGGCGCTGACGCTACGTACAAACTTCCCATCATATATCGAGTAAATGTTTGTAGTTGCTCCTCCTAATCCGACGCCGATTACGTTCTTGTTACGCATCCGGGCATACAGCTGAAATATAGCGCCTTCTCCTGCAGGAGTGGGCATGATGGGGACAGGAGTCCACTTCATAAGCCTGTCATAGCCAGGAGCATGGCTCATAACATGCTCCATAAAGACTTCGTGGATTGCTTCACGAGCCGGCTCGGTGTTCTCTATCTCTAGCTCAGGTCGGATGTTGTCAACTATTGTCAGAGCGAACTTATCTCCAAACGTCTTCTTGATATGTTCCCTAGCATCCTTGTTTCCTGCATATATTATTGGAAGCTTGTAGCTAGCTCCGAAACGGGCTTTTGGGTCAGCCAGCCTCACCAGCTGGGCTAGTTCAACAAGCTGGTTGATGTTTCCTCCGTCTGTACCTCCAGCAAATAGGAGGACGTCTGGTCGGAGATAGCGCATCCTCATGATCTTCTCGAAGTCAGTTCTCCCATCATCGGTGGCGAGGACGTCCATTACGATTGCACCCGCACCCAGCGCCGCTCTTTCAGCACTCTCACCGGTCATCATCTTAATCAGCCCTGACACCATCATCTGGAGGCCACCTCCCGCACTACTTGTTGTCACATATAGGTCAACGCCAACGTTCCATCCTCTCGAAGGTACGATTATTCCCTCGTCGCTGAGTAGCTTGTGTCCTGTCAACTCCTCAACTTCCCTGACCGCGTTGCGGACACCAAGAGTCACATCCTCATAAGGTGCTTCAACCGTTGTTGGTGCCTCGCCTGCACATACAAACCTATACTCATCCCCAACTTTCCTGAAGAACCTCGCCTTACTGGTGGTGCTACCGCAATCAGTTGCGAGGATAAAATTGATCTTGTCAGGTTCAAACCCCATCAATAGACCTCGAGTTACAAGTTGCAGGTATCACACACATTCATAATGCTTACTCAAAAACATTAGGGTCTCTTTGGATACTGTTTACAACGCCTCATTAGAATGAGCACATGCCGAAATATCGGAAGACGTATTCTTAAGGTAGACAGGAGCGCCTAAAAGACTAGTACGCTAAACTTAAATTGAAAGGGTTTGATAGTGTTTTTCAGGGAATCCGTATTGAGTCGGACTAAGGAGATGAGGGATGAGTTCCCCACATTGATGGCTCGCGCTTACGAGACTATGAGGAAGCATCACTTTGTTGAGGAAATAATGAGTAGAAACGTTGTAACCATAAGGCCTGACGCAAATATAGAGCAGGCCGCTAAGATTATGGGTGAGAAGCATATCGGAAGCCTCCTAGTGTTGGACGAAGGGAAGGTCATAGGGATAGTGACTGAGAGGGATCTACTCAGCAAAGTTCTTGCTAAGGGTAAGGAACCTGCTAGTGTCCTAGTCAAGGATGTGATGTCCTACCCCGTTGTCTCTGTTAGACCGAGCATCACCATAAAGGAGGCTGCAGCAAAGATGATTGCGGAGAAGGGACGATTAGTTGTTATGGCAGATGACCGAGTTGTAGGCATAATTACTGCTTCAGACCTAATAAAGAGTCTTCCTGAGAGTCCGGAGACGGAGCTGAAGGTTGAGAAGGTTATGACTAGGCATGTCAAAAGTGTGGACGAATCCACAACTGTTGCAGAGGTAGCTAAAATCATGGGTGACCAGAGGATTGGAAGCGTCATTGTGAATAGGAATGGAAAGCCCTACGGCATCTTCACTGAGAGGGATCTTCTAACGACTTTCTTAGCAGCAGGAAAATCTCTCCAAACCAAGGTTGGAGAAGCTGCGTCACACCCACTTATCACGATCCCGATAGGGACGAGTATTCATCAGACAGCTATGCTAATGTCTGCTAGACATATTCGCAGGCTACCTGTTGTTGAAAAGGACAAGATAGTGGGGATAGTTACCGCCAGAGACCTAGTTGAAGCCTACGCGAAATAGTACTTAAAACCTTTTTTTGGATGTGGCTTGGCCTGAATATTTTATGTGTTAAGAAGATAGACGATTTATGGTTTGGAGTTATACTTGATGAAAAGAAGCGAGTGCTCTCCTGCGGCTTCTCCACAGGGGAAGAGAGAGTTAGGAAAAAAGTTCTAAGCGCAATAAATAGGCCATTGGAAATCTATGAGTCAGAAGACGACGATTATGCGTTCACCGTGCTTAGGAGTATGAGCCTTATATTCCAAGGCAAAGACCCAGATGTTCATCCAACCATTGCATTTGAGCATCTGCCAGCCTTTACTAGGGCATCCCTAATCATGACTTCAAAGATTCCTCGTGGCTATGTCTCAACATACGTTACTGTGGCCGCTGCTGTTGGTAAACCAAGAGCAGCTCGGGCAGTTGGAAACGTGGAATCTAGGAACCCGTTTGCGCCATTGGTGCCTTGCCACAGAGTTGTGAATTCGACCCTACATCTAGGAGGCTATGGTGAAGGATTGTCTGTTAAGAAAGCCTTTCTGCTCCGTGAGGGCGTGCTCTTCGACGGGGAGAAGGTATCTAAGCGTTGTCTCTGGAATTTTTAGCTTCCTGCAATACAGCTTGGAGCATATATTCAGGGTATACAGCTGCCGCAGACATAGGATGTGGCTTCCTGCTTTATAGGACAGCCTCCGCCGCAAACGTTCAGGCTTGGGCAGTTATGACATTTTTCAGGTAAATATTTTCGAGCTCTGAGTTGTAGGCAGAGAGGGTTTTGCCAGATTTTCTTCCAGTCGTCTCTTAATATGTGCCCAACAGGAGTGAAATAGCTCTGGCAAGGGATCACTGTGCCATCTGGTTCTATGCACATGCTGATGCGACAGGCGCTGCAACTTTTGATCCCTAGCTCAAGCTGAAGGGGGTTTACCTTACAGTACTCTGTTGGCGTGTACCATATGAACTCCATCCCTAAGTCACGGGCATAGTCGCGGATACGAATTAGAATTGGCTCTAGCGAATCTTCTTCTAAAGCGAACTCTTTCGCCACCTCCGGAGCCTTTCCAGAGTAGATAACGCTGTTACAGGCGAACTGAGTGAGGCCGACTCCGTGAAGGAAATCGACCGTCTGGAGTATGTTGTCTACATTGTACCTGTTGAGGGTTGTGTTGGTTAGCGTGTACACGTCGGAGGCGATGGCGTTCTTGAGCCCTTGGAGAGTCTCCTCCCAGCTTCCGTAGACGCCTGTAATCTTATCGTGTACTTTGGGGTCATGCGACTCTATTGTTATCTGTACATGGTCAAGTCCAGCATCTACAAGCGACTTGAAGTAGGCTTTATCCCTCAGCCTTCGACCGTTGGTCACAAGTCCGCTAACGAGGCCGAGTTCTTGTGTATGGTGTATCAGGTTGGGCAAGTCATCTCTAAGAGTGGGTTCACCACCGGTGAAGACCACATGTGGTATCCCAACTCTTAGAAGTTTCTCCATCACAGCGAACCATTCTGTAGTCGTGAGCTCCTCCGTCTCTCTTGGACCACCAGCGTAGCAGTGAATGCAGCTGTTGTTACAGCGATAGGTTAATGCAAGATCCATCCTATACGGGGCGCTCAACTCCTTCTCGAAAGGTTCGATTTTTTCTACTCCGAGGTATGATACTGGGCAGACATCGGGTGTCTTAGCGAAAGTGTTTACCACGAAAAGAACATCCCGATAGTCCTTACGCGCTGTATCAGCATCCACATCGTATCGTTTGAGAATCCTCTTTATTGCTTCTTCTTCAGACTCTCCTTTGATGAATGAGTCAACATACTCAGCTGCTGTTCGGTTGAGGAAGAGGACACGTGAAGCATTGATGACGAGCACACCGGTTCCATCGTCCTCGAAGCGGAGGTGGAGTCGCAGCCCCTTATAGTCTCCATCTTCCACCTTATAGTGGTGTAGACCCCTATCTGGCTTACGTCTTCGTATCTTTGAAAGGAACCTCAAGCTATCTAGCACCTCCATGTGCACATGCACAGGCACAGCTTACACATGCACAGGCGCATGCGCAATGAGCGCATGCGCAAACACAACTTGACCGAGTTCGAACTGGGCGTTCACTTGCCGCTGCCCTTGTAGGCATAAGGCGGTTCGTGAACTCCTGTACGTTCTTTACCATGCTGTTTGAGGCAGCTTCAAGGCTTCGGACAACGTCGTTTGCGAAATCTTGTCCAGGTATAGGCCTAGCCTCAGTGAGTGAAGGAGGTGTTTGGCTATCTGTTGTAGGTGTTCTAGGCCTACCCCAATACCAGTACCAGCCTGGTCTAGGCAGAAATATTATTCCTGGTGGAAAGGACTCTCTAAAACGTTCTTCAAACTTTTCATCGGCAAGAAGCCACTCAATATTCTTCTCGATAGCATCCCCCTTTAACTCTGGGGTTCCTGCTCTTTGAACCTGGCTCCAAGCCTCGTTGACGATCGACCTATAATAGTTTACTGTATCTGCTCTGGAGTAGCCTTTTAGTTTTCGGTCGACTGTGTCTCTTAACCCGATGTATGTTCTAGCAAGTCCAAGCTCGTTGAGTGTACCGTCTTCTTGTATTGCTGCCTGATAGTCGATCTCATAGTACCTAGGAGCAGGAGTTACTCCATTTATAGGCTTTAGCCTCTGAAGCTTGAGCACAGGGGTCGTGGCAACCACGGCGACTAATCGCTTTAGGAGGAGGCCAAATAGGATCATGGTCAAGACTCGCATTGGTTTCAGGTCGAGTGTGACAGCGGCTTCTACCGCTGTGAGGCCTTTGGCTGCTCCAAGTGCTTCAACGGCCACCTTTGGCTTCTCATAAGGTTCCTTCCTTCTTCTGAGGATAAGAACCAAGGTGAGCGCGACTCCAAGGATCACAAGCCCGAGAATCCCTAGCCAGATAACTAAGGGCATATGTGTGCTCAACGTTACATACTTCGCTGGAAAGGAAACACCAGCCTTGAAGGGTTGCGAAGGAGGCCACTCTGTCCGCTCCCAGTAGACAACTAGCTTGTTGTCCTCTGTGAAAATGCTGTTGAACGGAGTCCCAGATGGGTACTTCACCTCGTTGCTTTGAACACCTTGGGGAAGTACAATTGCAATACGTAGGCTGTTGATGTATCCTGTAGCCCCCTCGAAGGTGCTGGGATAGAACTGCATACCTACGTATCCCGGGTTCATCGCATGTTGAGAGACCATATTTGGGACTATAGCGTAGAGTGTAAAGATGTTCGGGCGTCCTATAACAATTGGTTGTTTTAATGTTACCTCAACCCCGTAGAATCCTCCTCTTGAAACGTCAGAATACCTCAAGTTGGCTCCCGATATGTCTTTAGCAAACTCTATGGTATAGCCCTGTTTCGGCACTCCGACGGTTACAATCCCTTGGGGGCTCCCAGAATGATAGGTGATAGTTATGTTGTACAGGACATCTACAGAGCCGTCTGTGTTAACCCAGACTTTTACCCACTCTTTGTTGACGCTATAGGTAGTCTGGGCTTGAGGCCTCCCAACGGGATGTTGGAGAATAAGAATTAGCGATAGCAGGACTGTGATGAGTATACGTCTTTGAGCTACCATGTTGGCTCCTCGGTTAGCTGGAACCTGTTTCCACAATAGTCGCATGTCACATATGCCTTACCCTCACTCACCGTGACCTTGGTAGGGTCAACAACAGCATTACAGTTTGGGCAGCGTACCTCTCGAATTTTTACAGGCCCTGTGACCGAAACTGTCTGCCTGATCTCTATTGGCTTCTTCTCACGGGACAGAAGAAGTAGCGCCCCCGCCACAGCGAGGAATACAAGTCCCTCAAGGAAGTAGATGATTCCTAGATTGGCTGAGATTATGAAGATGATTCCTAGAAAGATTAGACCTGCCGACACCAGATATGCGAGAGCTTTCAGCGGCCCTTTCACCATGCTAACCCTCTCCAACGATTTCTAGGCGACACATAAGACATCGTCTTCAAAGACCCATGTTGCTTTACCTTTTCGGTTGCTGGAGTTTTTCCTTTCGACATTTTCAATGCGGAGACGATGGCCAATGCTCCTATGATGAATGCATAAGCAGCAAGAAGGACTGGTAAGGGGTATCCTCTAACATTCAGGTATCCGACCACTCCTATACCCGTGATGAGGACTCCCCAACCTATGGTGGCGGCGCTCTCCATCTCACCCCTGAGGGGGCGAAGTGCCTTCACTATACCTTCGATGATCAGCCAGATCCCCA
>JAWBNY010000031.1:0-2663 GCA_038826985.1 Bathyarchaeia archaeon
ATCTCGCCTCTCCAGATCGGCCTTCTCTTCTTTCTGTCAAACATAACTCAAACCCTAGTCTTTATCTTCTCTGAAAGACTCATCCAGAGACTTGAAAGAGTATCCCTACTGGTCGGCGCATCCTTGATTGCTGTGTCCTTGATTCTTATGACGCTGGTTCGCGACGCGGCGACCTTTGCACCCCTCTTCATCGGCTTAGGGTTCGGGCAAGGAATACTTTACTCTAGCACACTCTATTACATACTGGTTAAGCGAAGCGGTGGCAGAGGCTATGCCACCGGCAGCTTCGAGAGTACCCTTGGGGTGGCTTCTTTCCTCGGGCCGCTTGTGGGAGGTGCATCAGCTCAGCTAGGGGCCTTCTATCCATATGTGGTCGGAGCCTTGACGAACCTTCTCCTTCTGGCTACTCAGCACATACTCAATTCGAGAACCTTAGGTATGGATTCGGCTGAAAAGAATGGCTAAACCATGACCGAATAAGAGGGCTGAGGTCGGATAGTTCTGTAGCTGTTTTTCTAGAAGATTTATGTTTCTGCCCCGGCGATTCTTGTAATTCTAGCAGACGCCGGTTCGGTTGTCGAGGAAGACTCGTATACCATAAGTTCCTATCGCGCCATGAGGACTTAGACAAAGTGTAATCTCGGTAGATAGTCTTTAAGATGACAATCCTGTGTGATGGAAATTGGCGAAGCCTGTTCTAGCGCTTTTTGTCGATAAAACGGATGGTCAACGCGAAACGTATGGTAGCTGTCATAGCTGGTGGGATGGAATTCTCTACAGGTGCTAACTCAAACTGTGGGACAGAGGACTCGCAATAGACACTTAAGTCCATGCTGAACCTGTCTATACTAAAGGTGAGAAAGTTATGGAGGACCGTTTTGGGAGAGTGAAGAGCTCGGTTGCGCCTGAGATTCTTAGCCTCCTAGAAAAGCGGGCTTCGCCAACCCAGTCCGCCGTGGCTTCCTATTACTGTCAAACTTTGATCCATAGAGCACATGTAGTTATGCTTGCGGAGCAGGGTATTCTCACCAAGCAGGAGGCAGCTTCAATACTGAAGGGTATACTCAAGGTGGCTGAGGAGGCTAAAGGGAATGCTCGTCTTGTAACCTACATGGCTACGGAGGCAGCACTCATACAGAAGATTGGCGAGGTAGGTGGGAAAATGCACATAGGCCGGAGCCGAAACGACCTCGGACATACCCAGCAACGAATGTACTACCGAGATCAAATAGAGCGGGTCATTGGGGAGGTCATTAACTACAGAAAGGCTCTTCTAAGGAAGGCTGAAGAAACTCTGGATGCCGTGATGCCGGGATACACCCACTGGCGTCAAGCACAACCTATCACTCTGGGACATTACCTTGTGGCACATGCAGATGCCGCAGCGAGAACCATAGAGCGGCTTGAGGATGCCTACAAGAGAACGAACCTGAACCCATTAGGGTCCGCAGCCCTCGCTGGAACAGGTTGGCCTGTGGATAGGCTTAGGACAGCTGAGTTGCTTGGCTTCAGCGATTTATGTGAGAACACGATCGACGCAGTGGCTTCACATGACTATGTGGTTGAGGTGGCCTCTGCGTTGGCCATACATATGTCTGACATGAGCCGTCTGGCTGAGGACCTCCAAATGTGGTCTTCAGAAGACTTTCAACTGGTGGATTTAGACGAGGCTTACGCTGGTACAAGTAGTATAATGCCTCAGAAGAAGAATCCGAGTTCACTTGAGATGGTGAAGCGGTTCGCCGCTGAGTCAATAGGAGTCTTGGTAACAGCGGTTACGTCTGTCAAAGGAACATCTTATACGAACATTCAGGACCGGGAAGGCATAGAACCAGTGATGTTCGACACGGTGGTAGGATGCACATCCATTATGGCCGGAGTGGTATCTACCTTAATACCGCTTAAAGAGAATATGTTACTAAAGGCTAGGAAGGGTTTTTCAACGATGACTGAGGTGGCAGATATGCTTGTTCGAAGCTTTGGACTGACTTTCAGGCAGGCCCACGACCTAATAGCGGAAGTGACTTCAAGAGCCATGTCTGAAGGCAAGGCTGCGGATCAGATCCTTCCAGAGATGGTTGAGGAGGCAGCACTCATAAGCCTGGGAAAGAAACTTGTAGTTCCTGAAGAATCTCTCAAAGCTGCAACGGACCCGGTTGAGAACGTCAAGCGTAGAAGGAATATAGGCGGTCCTGCCCCAGAGGAGGTGAGACGCATGATTATGGATAGATGGGAGAGGGTTAACGCTGAGGAGTCGAGGCACATAAAGCGGTTGGAAGCATTGGAGGCCGCATATAACGCTCTGGCTGAGGCTGAGAAACGCATCTTTGAACATCCAGAGGTTCAGTGAGTCCCTTCTATCTAATTGCTAAGGGATAGGAGGATGCTCAGTCCTTATCTGCTCCACTCTTCACATAAGAATAGGCCATCGATGGCTGCAACATTTGCCGAAGGCTCATTATGAATGTCCCCCTTCGCTGCATTTCCTCGAAGCAGATGAGAAGTGAATATACACTGTTGATAGGGGGATCCTTAGGCTCGTTTGCTACTTAACAACTTGTGGAATAGCTTCTAAGTAGCTCAGCGACTCAGCTCTTTAAAAGAAATAAGTGGAATAGCGAACCGAAATCTTGTGTAACTGAGATTATGATATTAGGTGAAAA
>JAWBNY010000031.1:2673-9752 GCA_038826985.1 Bathyarchaeia archaeon
ACTATCGAACATATTTCTCCAGTACTCGGTCAACATCGTCCAGTCCAAGCCGCTTGAGCTCGTCTGACCGAGGTATTCCTCTTTCATCCCAACCCATTTCCGCAAAGTATTTGCTACGCATTTCTAGGAAAGTTGCCATGTCTACAGCTGAACCTGCTTTAGGACCTGTGGGCAGCGGCGTGTAGAAGCGTGGAGGAAGCACGTCGTCTTTTAGTGGCTCCCAAACCACATCTGGCCCTCCTAGAAGGAGTGCAGCCCGCTGTATCATGATTATTCTACGTCCGACATCGTTTACCCATGCCTCATCACTTAGTTCCCATCCTGTCACTGCCTTGAAGAATTGCCAGAGCATCTGCGGGTTATACTGCCATCCAAGGCTTGCGGTACAGAACACTAAGGAGTCGCCTATCGTACGAGGTATCTCTCCTCCGGGTCTATGGGTTGCCGATGAAGTGTGGTCTCCTCCCTGTGTTCCAAGCGCGTATCCTATCGGGCTCATGAATCCCAGTCCGCTCCTTGGGCCATGGGCACCGGTCTCGATTCCTTTGACTTGAACAGCATATTGAAGGAGGTCCATACCTTTCATGCGTCCTAGCTTCACTGCTGCGCGGTAAGTTCCTTCAGCTAGTATATCCCCTATGTGTCTTCTTTCAGCTATAAGCTTAGCAAGCTCAGCCATTGCGATAGGGTCACCCCACTTAGGCTCAATACCTCCGAAGTCTTCCTTCGTCAGGATCCCACGTTGGTATAGCTCAGCGGCGAAGCCCATGGTGTTCGCTGAGTTTATTCCGCTGAGTCCAAGGTCATCTATGACAGAGCTTACGTAAACGATGCCCTCGGCATCATATATTCCGAGGTTGGTTCCACAGTATGCCTGCAACTCGTAGTCTGGGTTGTCGGTTATCGCACCCTTGTATGGTCCTGACTTTATGACTGCCAGTTTCATACATGATGTTGGGCAGCCGTAGTCACTCCAGTAGCGTTTTACCCATGTCTTTGTCTCAAAGTTTACTACTGCGATTGAACGTTCGTTATGATACTCCTCCTGCCAGTTTCTCTGAGGCTCAGAACTTGTTACAGCACCTGTGTTATATCCACCTGCACCTGTTCCCCAACGGCGGAGTGACTCGAAGCCTAGCGCAGCCTCGTAATACTTCTCAAGCATTGGACGGATCTCCTCAGGGTAAGCAACCTCGGGAAGTGGTCCAGTCGCTTTGGCTACAATTGCCTTCAGCTTCTTTGAACCCATGACTGCACCGTATCCGCCGTACCCAGCTGCATGGCTGAGCTTCTGGCAGACAGCTGCGGTTCTGACCAGTTTTTCGCCTGCTGGTCCAGAATAGATTATGGCCGGCTCCTTCCATTCACCGTATCTCCGGTTTCTCCCCTCTAGGAGGCTGATCACCTCACGGTTCAGTTCCCGGATCGTCTGTTTGGCGCTGAGGCCCCAGAGCCTTGACGCATCTCTTATCTCCGCTCCGCCGTCAGCTATCAGTATATATACGGGTTTCTCAGACCTCCCGGTGACGATGACTCCGTCGTATCCAGCGCATTTGAGCTCCATTGGGAACTCTCCAGAAACCGTGGATCCTACTATGCCGTTTGATGCAAGGGATTTTCCAGATATGCATATTCTTGTCCCCGGGATGTAACCCGTTATCGGTCCTGTCATAGCGATGAACAAGTTTTCTGGCCCTAGTGGGTCGATGCTCCTCCATTTTTCACCTAGACGATCCCAGAGAATCTTGGCTGCTAGGCCTCTGCCTCCAACATAGTTGCGGAGCACCGTGTCGTCAAGTATGGTCTCCTTCGTTTCTCCATCTGTTAAGTCAACTTCAAGTATTTTTCCAGCGTATCCCTTGGCCATACCTAGATGACCTCCTTTCCTGCCTCACCATAGATGTTCATGGCTAGGTTCTTTGCAATCTCTCTAGGTTTCATAGCATACAGGTCATATGTTATCTCGATGCCTCGTCTACTCAGGGTCAGGCAGTTGTATCCGAGCTTCATGCATATGCGTGCGCACTGTGGGTCTCCTCCACAGAGGTCGCAGATTAATACATATTTGCCGTTAGGGTGGAGATGAGGTACATGTCCTGGGCAGGCTGTAATGCATACGCCACATGCGGTGCAGTTTTCTCTGTTTACTTCGACAGCTCCAGTTTTCTCGTTTACACTAAGTGCTTGGAAAGGACATGAGGCTACGCATGGATAGTCATGGCACTGTGTACATAGATGCGGAACCTCGATGCCGGGGAAGTACATGAAGACTCTAACCATAGATGCCTCAGGCCAGATCCTACCCTCATGTTGCAGAGAGCATGCGACCTCGCAGAGGCGGCAGCCGCTACAACGTGCGAAGTCACGTGCAATCCATATCTTTACTTCAGCTGGTTGACTCATACAGAATCCTCCGATGCTTCTATAACTATCATTTATGGATAAAAGCTTCATCTATGGTGATGCAGACAGTAGTAGTATCTGCAGGTTAAACCTTCTTTTTGGCAACGTGTCGGCTTTACAGGTGGGGAACAGACTTGCCGTGTAATCAGGATTAAACAGCTATCTATCCGGTATAGAACGCATGTTATTCTCTGTAGACATAGTAGCTCTCTCCAGCCTCTTGGACGTAGGTGTCTAGGCATAGACCTTGAGGCGGCAACTCATTCAGGATCATTTCAATCTGCTCACGTGTCAGATACCATGCCTGGAGTATAAGCGGCTTCTTCCTGATGACCCTTTTCAATATAGGGATCCATTCCTTGAGTGTCGGTCCATATGGAGGGGGCTCAAGGTTTAGCTGTACAGCACCGAGCTCCGGAATATCGGTCACAGCATCCATATGCATGTGATGAGAAGAGTGGAAGTGTATAGTTGTGTAGTCAAATGCTTGTGCAATCTTCCTGTCAACAGGTTGTACAAACTCTCTGTACAGGCCTGGTGAAAGGTATGCTGCTCCATCCTCTTGGTTACGAGTTACGGTGCCTGGAGCCCATATACCCCAGCAGTTTACATATCCTCCCATGAAGCTTGGAATAACATCATTCTGAGCTTTCATAACCATTATACATATCTCGCATAGTCTGTTCAGAAGCCGCTTCGTCTCCTCAGGATGCCTATACATGCCTGTAATGACGTTTCTATCTCCAACTAAAGCGGCCATGATGTCTACGGGGCCTCTCATTATCGATGTTTGCGCGACAACGAAGTGGTTTGAGAATTTTTCTACACAATACTTTGTTGTCTCGATGAGTAGGTTGAGCCAGTCTTTATTTACCTCTGGCTCGAGGCCCAGCCTCCACCAATCCTCAGGCCAGATCCCTTGTCCGAAGCCGCCCCATATCGAGTTGCCTCTGACAGAAACCTGCGGTGTGACACCGCAGATCGCCTCCATCCACGGAATCTTCCCGAACGGCATGACTGGCAGAAAGAGGTCTCCATGTGTGAAAGGTGTCATATGCATCTTCTCAGGGGAAAGCATCTCAGGCGTCAAAGGACCGTCCTTTGCCAGCGAACCATCCTTGAGGACGAGTTCTAGGCCGCATGCATGGTCGCTTTGCATCCACATCCACGGGAAATGTTCCCTGTAGACTATGTTGAGTATCGGTTTCTCGTTCTCTAGTTTCCACCAAGCTCGATGCAGCTCTATAAGTTCTTCAACACTCCTCAACCTTTCAACACTTCCTCTCTGATTATTTCAGCACCTTTCCATGCGTCTTGAGCATAGAAGTCGGCTCCAAGTCGTTTTGCATACTCCTCGTTTAGCGGAAGGCCGCCAACGATCACTTTAACGCTGTCTCTCAATCCTGCAGCCTTGAGAGATTCAACTACCCTTCCAATTTCCGGAGCCGTAGCCCTCAGAAGGGCTGAGAGTCCAAGGAAACGGGGCTTAATCTCTTTCACTGCTTCTACAAACCTTTCTGCCGGAACATCCACTCCGAGGTCCGTAACATCGAAACCTAGACCAGAAAGTATCGAGACGACGATGTTCTTGCCTATGTCGTGTAGGTCACCTCTCACGGTACCTATTACCACCCTCTCGTGTAGCCTCTTCTGGCCAGCCTCAAAATGAGGCTTAAGCAGCAGGTGTGCTTCCTTCATGATCTCCCCTGCCATGATAAGTTCAGATAGAAAATACTCCCTTGTCTCAAATTTCTCCCCGACAGTCTTCATTCCTTCCGAGAGAGCCTTCAACACTCGTTCTGCACTTATGCCTTTAGAGAGCGCTTCAGAGCAGTATCTCAACGTGCTCTCCAAGTTGATGTTAGCTATCTCCCTAGAGATTGCAAGAAGTGTCTCATCCATCATGGGTTCAGTCATTTTTATGTCTCCACTTAATCAGTGCTACTATTCATGTTAACTCTTTGCGTCTCGCCCTTTGGCGTATCTCTGATGGTTTACACAAGATGTGGTGAATGTATAAGCCTTTAATCTTGCTAGGCTGCCCCAACTCATCCATAGATCCATCGTAAACAATGCTTCAAATGAACCCTATGTCTCCCTCAGACCTGTACTCTATGAATATGCAAGGCTAAAATGGCTGGTTGGAGCGATTCTTCAAGGAAGTTTGAAATAGCATCTGTTAAAATAATGATTGATATGACTCATTTTGACCTAATACTAAGAAACGGTCGTGTTGTCGACCCCGCAAATAAAATAGATGCTACGATGGATATCGGAGTCTCTAACGGAAAGGTTGCAGCCGTAGAGCCCTCTTTAGACCCACAGCAAGCAAATATGGTGCTGGATTTATCGGGGAGAGTAGTCATCCCTGGAATAATTGACCCACATGTCCACATCGGTACGGTAGGGTATAGGAACATGGCGAGGGTCGGCGTTGTCACAGCTGTGGATGTTGCTGCACCTATGGAGCAGATTCTGGCCACCATGAAGACCTACGGGACAGGTATGAACATCGCCGCTGTAACATCTATCCATCATGGAATCAGGAAACCAGACCCTAGCAGGGCGGAGATTGGCAAGATGCTAGATGACTACCTAAGTTCAGGCTCACTGGGTGTAAAAATCATCCAAGAACCTCTTCCGCATGAGACTATAATCAACACGATTTTGGAGGCTAACCGGAAGAAGGTTTATGTGAAGCTAGACTGCGGTGTCACCGAGGAAGGTAGCAACATTCTAGGTTTCAGGTGGATAGTCAAGGCTGTGGGAAGAGACCTACACCTAGATATTGCCCATATCAACAGCTACTGCAGGGGTCAAGTGAAGGACGCCATGGAGGAGGCAATAGAGGCGACACGTCTGCTTGAAGGGAGACGGAACATTCAGTCCGAGTCCTATCTTGGGATCATCAACGGAACCAGCGGAAAAATAGTGAACGGGATACCGGTGAATGGCTGCACACGCGAATGCCTCCGTATTGGGGGATACCCTGAGACTGAGGAGGGTCTAAGAAAGGCGCTTCTTGAAGGCTATGCACGTGTAAACAAGGTTGTGGGCGGCGAGACAATTCAGCTACAGGGTGTTGACGCTCTAAGAGAATGGGAGGATGGTCAGAAACAGGTAAGCTTCCCCGTGAACAAGCCATATGTCACAACGTTCCTAGCTACAAGGAAGGATTCTGCAGGAAAGTTTGTCGTCGACGCCATCTCAACCGATGGAGGTTCTTCACCTAGAAATGTGACCGTCAGTTCAGGCCTAGCCCTAGTCAGGTTAGGAGCACTATCATTAGACGAGTTTGTCTTAAAGACTTCCTATGCACCAGCCCGGATGTATGGAATGTTGAGTAAGGGAAACCTTGGCGTAGGGGCGGATGCTGACATAACTGTTCTGGACATGGAAAGGGGTAGAGCGGTAATGGGCATAGCCCTAGGTAAGCCTATAATGGTGGATGGAGTGGTAGTCGGAACAGGCGGCACAGTCATAACTACGGAAAAAGGGGCAATGACGGTTGCAGGGGCGGGTCTGCCCTACCAAACGATAGAAATAGAGAACTGCGGGCTCTATGCCTAGGGTCTCACACATGGACTTGCCGTCTCATGCGGTCTTGCTAGGTTTCTATGTTCAGAGGCCTCGGCTGTTGATGTTGATGGCAACGTTCAGCCATTACCGAGTACTCGACAACCTGCAATTAGCCAATCACCCTGCCTACTTCAAGATCGATTTCTGATTCACAACTCTTATCTTGTCTTGCATTCAAAAATGGGTGTCAAGGAATCGGGCTGTCTTGGCATGTTAAGGTATGGTTCTAGAGGGCTATCGACCATAGTGGCCACAGTTATCCTTTTTGGCGTTGTTGGCATACTTGGCTTTACAGCCACATATTGGCTGCAAGAGACCGTCAGCCACTATACGAAGTTTGAGAGACTACAAATACAGTCAGCAACCTGTACGAAACACTCGGAAAATGGAGGAGCCTACTGGGTTATTGAGCTGCAGCTGAAGAATCCAGGAACAGTTACTGTGACCTTTAGAAGTCTCGCCTTGAATAGCGTTGAGGTACAGTTCTACGGAGTGGATGGCAACGTTGAATATGGGGCCTCAACAAGCATGAGTAGCGATGAAACATTAGATGTTGGTGAATCGAAGACATACAGAATATACGTAGACGACCACTATCCGTCCCCTGAGGCTCCCTACACATCTGGAACCACCATCGTTCTAAGACTTCACAGCGCTGGAGGATTAGATTACTTTAGAAGCATTGAACTAGTCTAGTACGCGATGGCATAGGCTCCTGTTAATGAATAACTTTAGAACAGTTCTTTAACATGTGAAGTCTGAAGTAAGAGAACACCATAGTTTAGGTGTTACTGTTACAATGTCGACACCTAAACGAAACTATGGTTAAGTCAGACTCTGATGTTGTACATGTCTTTCACTTTCCAGCGGTCTTGATAGAGGGCTCTGAGAAGCTTGGCCAATGTATACGTGACTCAGCAGTTTGAGTAGATGTGATAAACACCCTTCATGTATTCATCCTATGTGGCCCATTTGCGCGAGATATATCTGGGCACATCTGATTGGAGCTACGATGAATGGGTAGGCTTCTTCAAAAGCCGTTTACACGGCTACACCGTTGAGAATTGTCTGTACATAAAGTTTCCAGGCCTTTCTAA
>JAWBNY010000032.1:0-9598 GCA_038826985.1 Bathyarchaeia archaeon
AGCGTCTAGCGGTCTCTACGTTTTCATCGACATTTAGCTTAGCAAAGGCGATCCTTCCCGCATACTTCTCAGCAAGGTGTTCAAATACAGGCGCCATCATCTGACAAGGCATGCACCAATCAGCCCAGAAATCGACTAAGATCAGGGCATTCTCACCGACCTTCATGTCAAAATTCCCATCTGTTAAGATAATCGGGTGCGTAGATGCTTTCCTATTACGCATACTCATCCTTTCAGCTTCCTAAATCTACCATGCTCTTTATGCCGAAAGCATACTCCTACTCTTAAAGATTTGCAAACTACTTCACAGGGATAGCTCTATAGAGCTTGTCAAGAAGACACACCGGCTTATCGACATTGAAACTCAAATTAATTGGTGAGATATACTTTAATCGTTGACCAGAAGTCTATGAGTTGGACCCGTCGTCTAGTTTGGATAGGACGCTGGCCTGCGGAGCCGGAGACCCTGGGTTCGAATCCCAGCGGGTCCGTTCTATGTTCAGCAGCTTCGGACTCTTGAACGGTTGTGCTTGAAGCAACTCGCCGCGCATTTTCGTCACAGAGCTAGCTCTCTTCAGAGCCAAATAATTAATGCAATCGACAAGTAATCTCTCTTATACTACGCCGAGATATTATCCCCATGTGTATACGCAACTCATATGGTAGTTGACTTGGATTTGAAACCCCTTAATTGTCTGGAAACACCCTTGTACTCTCAATGGTACAGAAGGCTTACAGAGTTCAACAAAGGTGTCACAGGTGTACATCATTACTGGATGGGAACCATATGAGAAAAAGTGTCGTGGTTCCACTAGCTTTCTCAGCTCTTATTTTGATAATAGCGGCTTTCTATATTTTTGGTCAGTTACGTTCTAAGAGTGAACCATACATATCTGATATATTTAGCCAAGCGTCAGCGTTCAACAATACCTTAGTCAAGCTTCAGGGCAGACTTGAACCATATCCGCCTGAGACATGGTCATTTTGTCCACCAACGTATTGTCTGCTACGGGACAAAACAGGAGCAATAGTCATAGTTTTTCCGAGCGAACCCCCTATGAAATACCTCTACGGTAAGCTAAACATCACAGGTTATGTTCACTATGTTCCGCAGGCGCAAGAACCTTGTCTCTGGTTGTATATTGAGGTATCATCATACTGTAGTCTCGAGGCAAGCCTTAGACTTGAGCTACGTAGAACAGGAGGGATAGCAGGACTAGACGAACTGTTTGTTGTCAACCCTGATGGGTCAGGTTGGTATATGCGAGGACAGACAGAACATGCATACTTTAATATGTCATCTGAACAACTCCTTCAACTACGAGCACTAATAATAGGGAACGATCTTGAAGAAGTCAAACCAGAGGTATATGGCCCAAGACAAGATGTAGCAGACTACTTCTCTTACACATTAAATGTCACCTATTTCAGCGATGGCAAAGAAGTGGGCAGGAAGACTGTTTCATGGGTTGATGAGTGGGCACTCAAGGAGAAGCCACCCGAGAAGCTAACATATATCCATGATGGGCTTGTAGAGCTAATAAAACAGGTTCTTACAGCCAAGACTCCTGCCAACAGCAAGTGATATCTAGAAGATACGGCAAATAAACTTTAGTGACTAATTATGTCCACGAGTGTACCGCGTATCATTCAAACGATCTTGTCGAAGGAATCTCTCGTATTTGTTGGAAGCTACACACAGGGTCAAAGTGAGGGAATATACGTCTATTCTTGGATCTCGGGAACATTGGAACATAAATACACCGCTGCAGGTGTTGTGAACCCATCGTATCTGACGATTGAACCAGGCCGACGCTACCTATTTTCTGTAAATGAAGTAAGAGACCATGACGGTAAACTTGGTGGCGGTGTCAGCTCCTTTGCCATAGATAAGAAGACCGGCGAACTAACGCTGCTGAACCAGCAACCTTCGCTGGGAGGCGACCCATGCTATATTACTACAGACAGAACAGGCCGATTCGTGCTAGTTGCGAACTATGCGAGTGGTACTATAGGCGTCATACCCGTTAAAAAAGATGGGTCTCTAGATCCCCCTGTTGACTTTGCACAGCATATAGGTCCTGGAAATCATCCTAGGAATCCAGGGCCTCACGCACATTGCGTTGAGGTTGATCCAACTAACAGGTTTGTTTTTGCTTGTGATGCGGGTTTGGACAAGATTATGGCTTACAAGTTTGATTCAAGACGAGGGGCATTGGATCCATATCCTGATGCTTGTGTTGAAACACCTATCCAGTCAGGTCCACGCCATATTACCTTCCATCCCACAGGTATGTACGCATACGTGGTAACTGAGAGTGGCACAACCATTATTGCATATGCTTATGACTCAGAGCGTGGAAAGCTTCATGAACTTCAGACGGTGCCTACGCTTCCTGAGGGCTTTACTGGGAGGAACAGTTGCGCCGATATCCATGTGACCCCCCAGGGGAAGTTTGTCTATGCCTCGAACCGTGGCCATGACAGCCTTGTAATTTACGAAATCGACAGTGCGACAGGAAAACTTCGCTATGTAGGTCATCAATCAACAGGAGGACGAACACCGCGCAACTTCTCCATCGACCCTACTGGTTCATACCTCCTCGCAGCTAACCAGAACACGGACAACATAGTTGTCTTTACCATTGACCAAGATACAGGAAAACTTCAACCAACAGGTAAAACAGTCGAGGTTTCCAAACCAGTCTGCATCAAGTTCATGCCTATCTAAGTCTTCATTTTTTCTTTGCATAGTAACTCTAAACCTTGGGTTATTGTAAACCTTAGCGTGAAGCTTTCAAAAAAGTCTGTCCGATAATCAATATTAGGGGCCTCTGTAGGATTCATAAAGGCATACTTAGGAAAAATTACTACGAGGCAGGAACCTGAGAAATCGCCCAAAGGAGTTGACATCAAGACGTTCAAGTCTTCTGAGGTAAACTGGGGAGGGTATGCGCTTGTTTGCCTTTCTCACACAATGATGCATGTCTTCACCCAGATGCATATTGCATTGATACCTGTCTTTAGAGCCGAAATGGGACTGGATGCAATCACGATCGGGTTGATAGCTTCAATACCGATGATTATTCAAGGCTTACTAACAATACCTGGAGGAATTTTGGCAGACAGGATGTCTAGGCTTAGGATGGTTGCTGTAGGCCTAGCCACATCAACGGCAGGCGGCATGTTGATGACGCTCGCCAACGGTGCACCAATGATTATAGCTTTCACCTCTCTGTTCTCCGTATCCTCAACCCTCCTACATCCTCCAGCCCTTGGGGCGGTCAGCGAGATCGTGCCAAACAAAATGAGGGGAAAAGCATTTGGCCTATTTGGAGCCGCCGGAACCTTCGGTATAGCTCTCGGACCAGTAAGCCTCAGCCTTCTCCTCGATATAATCGGCTGGAGGTATGTTTACTTGCTCTGGAGCATCATAGGTACAGTTGTCTCTACGTTACTCCTACGCTTCGGGTTCTACAGCAAAACAAGAATGAGCAACTCTAAAAAGATGGGCGGGACCTCACCGAACCTACATGTCTTCAGGAACATAGGGCTTATCCTTATACTAGCGATTATGGCTGCAAGATCGTTTGGGGGGAACGCAATAAACACATACATAACAACATATTTCGTTGATGTGCTCAAGATTGAGGTTGAAACCGCCATTTTCCTGTTTGGGATGAGCCCTCTTGTAGGAGCGTTAGCATCTTCCCTTGGAGGTGTTATGGTTGACAGAACTGGCGGAAAGAAATGGTTCGCATTAGGGTTCGTGATGCAGATTATCAGCCTTCTTATTGTCGCGTTCTCCCCATTTATCCCTGTTGTTCTAGCCACATACTTGTTGTACTCCTTTTTTGGTTCGATGGAGATGCCTGCGGAACAGTACATCATAGCTGAACTTGTCCCAAACACTGGAAGAGGTTTGGCTTTTTCTTTATCGTTCTTACCAGGCACTCTCGTTGGCTCAATCGCACCAGTACTTGTTGCCCTTGTAATAGCTGGACGTGGAGTCTGGTACATCTTTCCTTTCGCTATAACCATGTTTTCTACAGCACTAGCAGTTTTAGCGATTTTGTGGAGAAGAATCTGAAGATAAATCAATCAAAGCTTACATTCCAAGTTAATTTGCCATGTAAAATATCGCAAGTAGGGTCTAGCTAATATTAACAAAATTGTGAAAACCCGTGCATAAGAGGCGATGTAACATTAAGGTTCATTTCGATCCTTGCAGTTGCAAGTCTTGCAATGCCTCGTGAGTGGTGGTGCATGGATTAACTTTTGTAATGAAAAATGAACATAGCTACGTACTGTTCGCCTAAAAACTGCAACATACCTAAATCGTTATGAGTATTGGGGGCGCTCCCAAATAGCCTTCAAGAGAACTTGAACAGCTGATTTCAAATGTTCATAAGCTTGATAAGAGAATGTTATTCTCTACAAGATGTGTTATGTATAGTTGCGGAGTTGGATATACAATTGAGGCTAACAACGCTATTAAAGAAGGTTCAGTCTTCCCGGGATGAGATAGTTGAGTTATGCTCTGACCTCGTCAAGATACCTACTCCAAACCCTCCAGGAGATACAGATAAGTGTGCAAGATTCATTGAAGCCTACTTCAATAGGCACGGTATACCTGCCAAGATTCATTCAAGACATCCTGGAAAAGCGAACGTTGTAGCGAAAGTCGAAGGTACCGGCTCCGGAAAGCTACTATGGTTAGGCCATATTGATGTCGTGCCTGAAGGCGACTCCGCATCTTGGAGACATGAGCCCTATGGAGGTAAAGTTGAGGGTGACTTGGTCTACGGTAGAGGCTCAAGCGATATGAAGGGAAGCTGTGCTGCGGCGATGGTGGCCGCAAGGATTCTTCATGAAACAGGCAGATCTCCAGCAACAGTTGAGTTCTGGTTCACATGCGATGAAGAAACCCAAGGCGTAGACGGCGCTAGATGGCTCACCGAAGAGGGACTCATCAAAGGTGATTGTTGCATAATAGGAGACTCTTCCGGAAGTACCCCCTTTAGGCCCTATATAGACATAGGTTGTAAAGGACTGCTTTGGACTACCCTCAAAGCAAGAGGTAAGACTGCGCATGGAAGCACCCCATACTTAGGGGACAATGCGATCGAGAAGCTTCTACACGTTATATCACATGTTCAAAAAATTGGCAGTCTGAGGTTGAAGATTCCTGATGAACTCAGGCCAGCTGTAAGGTCAAGTATCAATTTCCTGCTTTCGACAGAAAAGCTGACTATCAAACAGCAGAGAGCTGTAAAGAGGATCTATGACTACCCTACAGTCTCCATAAACCTACTAACTGGAGGTGTCAAGGTCAATGTTGTCCCAGATACGGCGGAGGTTAGCATCGATATAAGGTTCACGCCAGGAGTAGACTTCAACAAACTCAGGGAACAAGTTCAGTCACTCATTCAGGAAGCGGCCGTTGAAGGAGTTTCTGCAGAGTATCGGATTGGCTCAGGCTACTATGAATCATCCTCCTCTCCCTTTGCTACTCAGCTTAGCAAGGCAGTTCACAAAGCGACGGGACATATTCCTAGATTCAAGATACTCACTGGTGGGACAGATGCAATCATACTGAAGAATCTTCTAGATATCCCATGTCTAGGCTTCGGGGCAGGCGTTGAGGGGATGGCTCACGCACCCAATGAATACGTGCCAGTGGAACAGCTCCTCATGGCGGCAAAGGTCTACGCTGCTTTTCCATTCGTCTATTACCAGTAAAAATCTGCACCTATAATACTTTATGCCTAAACATCTCGACAACTTTGGTTCATATATCTTCTTAAGAATAAGCTTCGAATATCGTGGGCAGAGTACATTCATGCAGACCTTCTGATTTTATCGGCGATTGCATCGCCCATCTCCTTTGTGCTCGATAAACCGCCTAAGTCGTATGTACGTACTTTCCCTTCAGCAAGGACGGAAGTGACAGCCTCTTCAATTCTTTCAGCTGCAGTCTTTGCTGCTCTGTCACAGAACTTGTTTGCCAACCACTCCAGCATCATCTTGCCAGACAAGATGCTGGCAACTGGGTTAACATCGTTCTTCCCAGCGTGGTCAGGTGCAGACCCATGTATTGGCTCGAACATTGCATATCTCTCACCTGCATTCATTGAAGGACATAACCCCATACCGCCTACGAGCACTGCTGCAAGGTCGCTTAGTATGTCTCCAAATATGTTCTCGACAACAACAACGTCGTACCGCTCTGGCTTCCTTACCATCCATTGGGTCATCGCGTCAACATATGCGTAATCCTTCTCAATTTCGGGATATCCTTTTGCAACATCATCGTAGACCTTCCTGAAGAACGCGTAACTCCTGAGTACATTGCTTTTATCGACACATGTAACTCGTCTCTTGCCATCAAGGGGAGAACCAGTTCTATTCTTTGCATACTCAAAAGCAAATCTGACGATGCGCTCTGTGCCTTTACGGGTGATGATAAGCGTGTCAGTGGCCAATTCGTCTCTAAGAATGATACCCCCTCCGTGGGATGCATACATTCCCTCGGTGTTCTCTCGTACGATGACTAAGTCGATGTCACCAGCCTTTTTCCTGCGATTGGACAGAGGACTCCTGGATAGAGCTTGGCCGGTCTCAAGTTTACATAAAGGTCAAATTTGAACCTCAACCCAAGCAATACGTCTTGTCCAATTTCAGACCCATCATGATGCCTGATGCCGGGGAGTCCCATTGGGCCCTTGAAGATAGCGTCGGCTTCTTCACATATTTCGTAGAAATTTGGCGGATAAGCTGAACCCGTCTTTCTGTATAGTGTTGCTCCTGCATTAACGGTAATTAGCTCCATGTCCAGGCTTGGTGTTATTTCCTGTACTGCGGAGAGAACCTTAACAACTTCGTCCACAAGTTCTGGCCCTACACCATCCCCTGGGAGAACAGCTATTTTGTACTTCCTTGACATCCTGAATCCTCCTCATTCACTGCCATATCTTCTATATTTAAGAGTGTTAAAGACAAAAATTAGTTTAACATCAGGATGTCTAAGAGCTTGACCCAATCGAATGTAAAACGATTTTTAGCGCTATAAGTTGGAAAGAGGTTTCGATAATGAATCAACTTTCTACGAGACTGACTATTCTCACGTCTCTTATTAAGCAGGTCATAGACCGTCTAAAAGGTAGAGAAGGTGATTCGCTGGCTCCATATGTTCCTTCGCCGCCTATTGTAGTTGATAGGATGCTTCAGATAGCTGGTCTGAGGGAAGGCGAGATCCTATATGACCTGGGCTGTGGAGACGGAAGGATAGTGATTACTGCTGCCACAAAGTACGGGGTAAACTGTGTAGGAGTCGAACTTGACTATGGCAGATACAACCGCTGTCTCAAGAAGGTGAGAAAGATGAATCTTGAAGGACGGGTGAAGATAATTCATGGAAATGCGATGGAAATAAGCCTAAGGGATGCCGATGTTGTCACTTTATATCTGCTGACAAAGTCAAATGAAAGGATTAGGCCCAACCTTGAGCGTGATCTCAAGAGAGGAGCCCGTGTCGTATCTCACGACTTCGCGATTCCAGGGTGGACTCCAACTCTGGTCGAAGAGATCCGAGAACTGAATGACTCACATCTCATCTATTTGTACACTAGATAAGGAGGATTCTTTCAACTATGGCTGATTTGCTACTTTTTACTTGTAACTGAAAAGGTTTGGTAATAATGCTAGCCTCCCTTGAGAAAGACAATTTAGTTCATACCAATAGTAGTATGTGTAATTGCTTGGTGGGATAGGAATTTGAGAGGCGTCGTTTTTCTTGGAAATAGAAGGGTGGCAGTTAGAGACTTCCCGGATCCTGTTCCGCAACCTAACGAAGTAGTTGTTAGAATTAAGGCTGCGAGCATCTGTGGAAGCGATATGAGCCGCTTCAGGGGAAATGCATCGTCAGAAATGGTTCAGGGACATGAAGGATCCGGTATAGTAGAGCAAGTTGGTGACTCCGTTGTGAATGTAAAGCGAGGTGACAGGGTCTCGATCTACCATCATATCGGCATCGATGGATGTGAGATGTGTCGAAGGGGTGACTGGTTTTACTGCAAAAACAGGTGGACTTGGGGTCTGGGAGTAAGGAATGGTAGCTTCTGCAACATGCTTCTAACACATGCAAATGGATGCTTTAAGATGCCTCCTGAACTAAGCTACATAGATGGCTCCATAATCAGTTGCAGAGGTGGGACAGCATATCAGGGACTCGTAAAGATAGGTGTCGGGGTCGATGACTTCTTGGTTGTATTTGGACTAGGACCTTTGGGACTATCGGTCGTGATGTTTGCCAAGGCTTTGGGGGCAAGAGTTATCGGTGTTGAACCAATTAGAATTCGTAGAGAGTTGGGGTTAAAGCTTGGAGTTGAAGAAGTCTTCGACCCCTTTTCTGAGGACATAGTAGAGAAGGTCAGGAACCTTACTAATGGGCGGTTAGCAACAGCGGTAGCCGAATGCTCAGGAAACCTAGAAGCTAGGAACCTTGCACTCCGATGCGTAGGTTCCTTTGGAAGAGTGGTTCTACTCGGTATGGGTCCAGGTAAGCTCTCCCTTGACCCAAATCTGTTTACGGGATATGACATCACTCTTACTGGTGTTCATGTTTGGAACGTACGGTTATATGACCAGATTATAAGACTCATGAGAAACAAAAGCCTTCACTTCGAGGAAATGACAACCCATCGTTTTACAGTCGAGCAAGCTCAGGAGGCGCTAGAAACCTTCGATTCTGGTAACTCGGGGAATGTAGTTTTCTGCTTCTAGCATCAGAATTTTCCTTTGTTCCAACCGTCCTAAAGGCTACAAGTAGAAGAGATAGTAGCCGGAAGAACTCAATTTCAAAAAGAGCTACATAGAGTACTCTTCTGAACCATAATAAGCTCCTGAGGTTGATTTTTAGTCTCCTTGACTCATAATTACCATTTATGGAATATTATGTTCTTCAGAGAACATGAAGGCGAAAAATTTCATACCATCTCGAGGATGTGTGTTGCAGAGAGGCGTCTTCTGAAGTAGGTAGAAGACTTTCCGAAGATATGTGTTTTACCAAGCGTGGAAAGTCATGTTCCTAGAGTTGTTGAGTGTAAAAATAGGGAAGTGAGCATTACTTTAGTCCAGTTTTGGCCAGCTGTTTCATCGACACGAAGACTATGAGCGCGATGATCAGAAAATCTATCAACGTGCCCACAAAGTCTCCTATAGCAAGTTGTATTGGTCCAATAGGAAGAATCGCTTGCCGCCATGCTCCTCCAGGTATGAAGAACGTTATGATCGGCATCAATATATCGCTGACAAGGGCTGAGACTAGTCTTCCCGCGGCCCCGCCGATGATGACCGCTATAGCTAGACCAATCACCCCGTATTTGTTAAGGAACTCTATGAATTCTTCAAGAAACTTCTTAGGCTTCGGAGGTGGTGCAGGAGGCGCAGGTTTTGGCTCTACGGCTGCTCTTATTTTCTGAAGTTCCTCCAGCATTTTTTCTGAAGTTCATTGGAAGACATATTACCACGTAGCGATATTTTTGCAACAACTCCTTAATAAACCTGTCATGCACCATGTTAGTACGTTGCTGGTTTT